>JBFGHG010000387.1:0-4344 GCA_041578395.1 Acidobacteriota bacterium | reverse complement strand
GCTTGTTGTCGTTGCGTTGGCGATCTTTCTGACGGTCTTCGGTGGCTGGCAGATTCTGCAATTGCCAATTGACGTCTTTCCGAACTTGAACCGACCTCGTGTTGTGGTGATGACCGAAGCACCCGGTCTGGCTCCCGAAGAAGTGGAGACCCTGATCACCTTTCCCATCGAGACCTCGCTCAACGGAGCTCCCGGCATCCGCCGGGTCCGTTCCGCTTCCGGCATCGGGATCTCGGTGGTGTGGGCCGAGTTCGACTGGGGGACGGACGTGTACCGGGCCCGCCAGGTGGTCTCGGAGAAACTGCAGCTGGTGTCGAGCGGCCTCCCTGCGGGCGTTCCCCGGCCGGTGATGGCGCCCATTTCCTCGATCATGGGGGAGATCCTGCTGATCGGCCTCACCGGACCCTCCGACCGCCTGATGGAGATGCGCACCCTGGCGGACTGGACCCTGCGGCGCCGTCTGCTGGCGGTGCCGGGGGTCTCTCAGGTGGTGCCGATCGGGGGCGAGGTGCGGCAGGTCCAGGTGCTGGTCGACCCCGAGGAGGTCCGCCGCCACCGCATTCCGCTGGACCACGTGGTCGACGCGGTGCGGGCCTCGGCCCGCAACACCGGCGGCGGGTTCTACTGGAAGTCGGGCCGCGAGTACCTGATTCGGGGAATCGGCCGATTCGACGACCTGCAGGAGCTGGGCCGGACGCCGGTGGGCGGCCACCAGGGGGTGGCAGTGCTGCTGGAGCAGCTGGCCGAGGTCCGGATCGGCCCGGCGGTGCAGCGCGGTACGGCCTCGGTCAACGCGGGCCGGGCCGTGATCCTGTCCGTGCAGAAGCAGCCCGAGGCCAACACGCTGGAGCTGACCGCCCGCATCGATGCCGTGCTGGACGACATCGAAGCCAGGCTGCCCGAGGGCGTGGCGCTGGACCGGTTCATTTTCCGCCAGGCGGACTTCATCGGCGTGGCCATCGAAAACGTAGTCGCGGCGCTGCGCGACGGCGCCCTGCTGGTGGTGGTGATCCTCTTCCTCTTCCTCTGGAACGTCCGGACCACCTTGATTTCGGTGCTGGCCATCCCGCTGTCGCTGATCGTCACCCTGCTCGCTCTGAAGCTGGGGGGCTCGAGCATCAACACCATGACGCTGGGAGGCATGGCGATCGCCATCGGCGCCCTGGTGGACGACGCCATCATCGACGTCGAGAACGTCCTTCGCCGACTGCGGGCCAACTTCCGCCTGCCGGAGCCGGAACGCGAACCCGCCGACCGGGTGATCTTCGAGGCCTCGAGCGAAGTCCGCTACCCGATCCTGTTCGCCACGATGATCGTCACCGTGGTCTTCCTGCCCCTGTTCGCCCTGGGAGGCCTGGAGGGGAGGATGCTCGAGCCGCTGGGACTCTCCTACGTGGTTTCCATCTTCGCCTCCCTGCTGGTGGCCTTGACGGTGACTCCGGCGCTGTGCGCCTACCTGCTGCCCGGATCGGCCTCGGTGAGCCGGGACCGCGACAGCTGGCTCGTCCGCACCCTGGAGAGGGTCTACGCTCCACTGCTGGCCTTTTCGATGAAGCGGCCCCTGCCGGTCATCGCTCTGTGCGCCGTGCTGGTGGTGATCTCTCTCTTGCTGCTGCCCCTCCTGGGGCGCACTTTCCTGCCGGAGTTCAACGAAGGCACCCTCACGGTGAGCATGGTCACGGCCCCGGGGACGTCGCTGGCCAAGTCGGACGAACTGGCCGGCCGGGCCGAGGAAATCCTCCTGGCGCTCCCGGAAACGGTTTCCACGGCCCGTCGCACGGGGCGGGCCGAGCTGGACGAGCATGCCCAGGAGGCCAATTCCTCGGAAATCGACGTGCGCTTTGAACTCGGGGATCGAAGCCGGGAAGAGTTCGTCGCCGAGGTGCGCCGGCAGCTGAGGCTGCTGCCCGGGACCAGCTTCAGCGTGGGGCAGCCCATCAGCCACCGCATCGACCACATGCTGTCGGGTACGCGGGCCGCCATCGCCATCAAGGTCTTCGGCCCGGACCTGCTGCGGCTGCGCTCGCTGGCCGAAGAGATCCGCGGGGCCGTCTCGGAAGTCGACGGCGTGGTGGACCTGCAGGTGGAGCAGCAGGCCCACGTACCGCAGGTGCGTATCCACTTCGACCGGAGCGCGATCGGGCGCTCCGGCCTGACCCTGTCCGAGGTCGCGCAGGCCGTGGAGGTCGGCCTCGAGGGGGAAGTGGTGGGGCAGGTGATCGACCAGCAACAGGCCTTCGACCTGCTGGTGCGCTTCGGGGAGCAGCACCGCTCCGACCTCGAACAGCTGAAGTCCGCCCAGATCGGCACCGCCTCGGAGCAGGTGGTTCCGCTCGGGCAGGTGGCCGACCTGCGGCTGGCCTCGGGCCCCAACCTGATCAGCCGGGAAAACGTGCAGCGCAAGATCGTGGTGCAGTCCAACGTGGCCGGCCGCGACCTGCGCGGCACGGTCAACGAGATCCAGCAGGCGGTCGCCCGCCGGGTCGACTTCCCCGACGGCTACTACGTGGTCTACGGCGGTCAGTTCGAGAGCGAGGAGGAGGCGTCCCGCGTGATCGGACTCCTCTCGCTGCTGGCGGTGGCGGCGGTCTTCTTCATCCTCTACCTGGCCGTGCGCAGCCTCCGGCTGGCGGCGCTGATGATGGTCAATCTGCCGCTGGCGCTGATCGGGGGGATCCTGGCGGTCTTCGCGGGGGGCGGGGTGGTGAGCGTGGCCTCGATGATCGGCTTCGTCACCCTGCTGGGGATCGCCACCCGCAACGGCATCCTGCTGGTCTCCCATTACCAGTCGCTGGTGGGGCGCGGAAAGACCCTCGAGGAGGCCATTCGCCAGGGTTCGATGGAGAAGCTCAGCCCCATTCTGATGACCGCTCTGACGGCGGGCCTGGCGCTGGTCCCGCTGGCGCTGGCGGGGGACCGGCCCGGGAACGAGATCCAGTCGCCGCTGGCGGTGGTGGTCCTGGGCGGGCTGCTCTCCTCGACCTTCCTGAACATGGTGGCGGTGCCCGCTCTCTGCAGCCGCTACTATCCGGGCGCTCCCGCCGAGGGTACCGGCTCCGCAAAGGGCGCCGATCAGCGGTAGATGCGTTCGAACTCGCCCTCGGCCAGCGCGCGGATGTTGGCCGCGACGTCGCCGCTCTCCCGGGCCTTGATCTTGCGGACGATCCGGTAGTCGGCCAGAATCGGCAGCCCCAGGGCATACACCCAGTCGTCCCGCTTGGCCATCAGCGGCAGTTGCTGGACGGGACTCAGATCAGCCAGCTCGCCGGCGAACTTCCAGGCCAGGTCGCGGGCCGCCCGCATCGAAAAGCCCAGCACCAGGCGGCCGTGAAAGGGCAGCTCCTCGACCAGCTTCTCGAACACCGGAGACAGTTCGTCCAGCTCCCCTGCCACCACCGGCGTCAGACGGCTGAGGATCACGTTGATGCGGTCGAAGTCCGTCTTCAGGCCGGGCAGGTCGTTGCCGGGGGCCACGCGGGCGGCCGCGATCCCCAGATCCAGGTTGATGTGCGCGTTCATGCCGATCAGCAGGTCCTGCAGCACGATGTGCTCCGGGTCGTGGGCGGCCTGAAACGCCTGCAGCCAGCTGCGCGGGGGGAGCTGGCCGCCGCGGTACTGGTGGTAGGCGGTGAGGTCGCGGCTGGCGAAGATCACGTCCAGCCTCTCCATGCGCGGGCCGTCCTGGAAATCGCCTCCGGCGATCGCCTCCCGGACGGCTTCGGTGACGCGGTTGTAGAGAGCAGCGAAATAGCCCATCGGGTTGGCGGCTTTCTCGTTGTCGAGAACGATCTCCTCGAGATCCGCGATCACGTCGTCGATGCTGGCGGGCGCGCGCGTCATGGCCTGGCTCCTCCCGGATCAGGTTCCCCGTGCGCAACGGTTATACTCGAATCGGACGGCAACGACCAGACGAGGAGAGACGAACATGCCGAAAGCGACCTGGAACGGGACGACTCTGGCCTCGAGCGACGAGACCGTTCGAGTGGAAGGCAATCACTACTTTCCCCCCGATTCGATCCGCTCCGAGCATTTCCAGGAAAGCGACACCCGCAGCACCTGCCCCTGGAAGGGGGAGGCGCACTACTACCACGTCGAGGTGGACGGGAAGGTGAACCGGGACGCGGCCTGGTACTACCCCGAGCCGAAGGAAGCCGCCGCGCAGATCCGCGGACACGTGGCCTTCTGGAAGGGCGTCCAGGTCAGTTAGCGGGTTGGGGGGCCATCCGGGTCGCCTGCCAGTTCACCACCCGCCACTGTCCGCCGCGTTTCAGGAACGTCCCGCTGTTGAGGAACTGCCGCACCTCGGTCTTCCCCTCGACTTCCGCGGTGGCCACCAGCCGGAAG
>JBFGHG010000386.1:0-4344 GCA_041578395.1 Acidobacteriota bacterium | reverse complement strand
CGGGCAGGGTGGAGCCGGTCAGCGGAATGGAGACGCTTCGCTCGCTCCGACGTCCCGGGACCCGGTCGCTCCGGTAGTGCAGCGTGTAGGGCGTCCCCGGCAGGGCCAGGGCCTGGCCCAGCGTCTGGTTCTGGCACTCGATCACCGAACCCAGGGCGTAGCAGAAGCCGCGGATTCGCTTGAACAGCTCGTCCACGAGGTCCCGCAGAAACGGGTAGACGGCTCCCGGAGGCGGTCCCCAGCCCCAGTTCAAATCCCAGAAGGAGAAGTGGGGAATCGAGACCCGCCAGAGGCTCTGTCCGGGGGAGTACAGCTGCCCCAGCTGCGCCAGTTCCTCTCCGTCGATCGAGAGCTCGGCGAGCGCGGCCTCGGAGGCCGGCTGTCCCGACCCGTCCAGGTCCAGCACGGCCCGGCCCCCGGAAACCTCCAGAATCCTGAGGACCCGGCCGCTGGGCGCCGCCACCCAGCGGGCCCGCTGCAGGTCGTAGTTGCCCAGCGGCACGGCTGTCCCCGGCGGGAAGTCGAGGAAGTTCTCCAGGTAGAACGGCAGAGGCCTCGAGAAGTCGACCCGGACCGCCCCTTCCTCGATCGCTTCGTCCACGGTCAGGGCCACGGCGTAGGTGTAGAAGCTGGCCGGGGGCAAATCCGCGGGCATGGCTTCGGGACCGCTCTCACCGACGGTGAATTCGGTGGCGCGCACCGTCAGGTCCTCGATCGCCCGGCGCCCGCCGTCGGACATCACCAACTCGGCGCCCGTCCCGGCGGGAAACAGCAGCGTGGCCTGCCGATCACCGTCGCCGTCGCGCACCGGAGTTCCGCGGGCCACCTGCATTCCGGCCTCCGGCCCCAGCTGGACCGCAGTGGCTCGCGCATCGGGCTGGACCAGCACCACGTCGGGGGCGCGGAGATAGCTCTGCCAGGGGACGGACAGCGTGCGCTGCGCCGGAAGAAAGCCTTCCTTGCGATATTCGAGGACCAGTTCCCCGCCCCCGTTGACGGCCAGATCGAAGAGGCCGTCGGCGCGGCTGTCGGTGAAACCCAGCTCGGGCTTGCCGAGCACCCGGACGCGCACGCCTTCGAGCGCCGTCCCTTGCCGGCCGCGCACGCGGCCCCTCAACAGCGCCGCGCGCTCCACCCCGATGGCACCGGCGGTGACTTCGCGCTGCACCGCCTCCGGTCCCTCGTACAGAAACCGCGCCGCCTCCGCCACGCCGGTGGCCACGCCGGCCTCGAGCGGCGGCGCCTGCGGCCCCGGGTCGGGCGGTTCGCTGACCTCGATTGCGACTTCGGCAATGGCGGACTCGGATCCGTCCGAAACCGTGACCCGCGCCAGGTAGCGGCCGGCTGACCGATAGACGTGGCTCACTCGCGGTCCTTCGTCGGGAGGCGTTCCGTCTCCGAAGTCCCACGAAAACCGCAGCGGGTCGCCGTCGGCATCCTCACCCTCGGCGCTGAAGACCGTTTCCAGGGGCGCCTCGCCCGCTTGGGGCTCCGCGGCCGCGGACACCCGGGGCGGATCGTTCACCGGCGCGACGGTCACCAGCGCCGACGCGCCCGCCGTCCCTCCGCGGCGGTCGCTGATCCGGTACGGAAAGGCGTCCTCACCGAAGAAGTCCGGGTGAGGCCGGTACCGTACCCGCGGCCCGTCCAGCCGCTCGACGGTGCCCCGGGCCGGCTCTCCAATGGCGATCAGCTGAATCGCATCTCCGTCGGGGTCGCTGTCGTTGGCCAGCAGGTCGATCACGACGCTGCCGTCCTCCTGCACCTGGACCCGATCGTCGACAGCGCGCGGCGGCTGGTTGGGGGGCGGCTGGCGGTCGGCCAGAGCGCTGTCCAGTTCCAGGGTCACGCCCGTCCCGGCTACCACCCGCTCAGCCACGAACGCGCCCCGGACCTGGCTCCCGGACTTCAGCCGGAGCCCGGCCCGGGGCGCGTAGAGGTTGGCCTCGACCCGGCTGTCGCGGCCGATGTCCACCGCCCACTCGTCGGTGTCTCCCCAAACCAGCACGCGCAGGTCGCGGGCCGCGGCGCCACTGTCCGGCAGCGGCCCGAACCGGCACTCCTTGGCGGTCGCCAGCGATTCGGACACCTGCACCAGAGCCGGCCGCGAGAAGAAGACGCGAGCCTCCTTGTCCAGTTTCCAGGAGTGGAAGCGGTACTCGCCTCCCTCCAGCAGCAGGGTGGCGGCCCGCTCCAGTCGGACTTCACCGTACTCGCCGGCCATCAGCAGCAGATGCTCACCGCTGGCGACGCGGACCTGTGGCCGCTCCGGCCCGGGATCTTCCGGGCGCGGAAAGTCGGGAAGCTCGGGCAAGGCCGGCAGCGCCAGGGGGGAAAGCAGCTCTCCGGACACCTCCCCGCGGTTGTTCAGGTGATTGAAGAGCAGGTTGGCCTCGACCTGCACGCCCGGCTCCAGCCGGATGCGGTCGGCCCGAAGCTGGAATCCGGCTCCGGCGTGCACCGCGTCCCGCTGCAGGCGCAACTCCCCCGCTCCGGCCACGATCAGGTCCCCGGAACGCACGAGCACGTCCTGCTCGAGGCGGACTTCGACCGTGCCGATCGCGACCGCGGCGGCCGGGGCTTCTGCGAACGCGGCCAGGAAAGCGTCGGTGCCTCCTCCGCCGAACAGCGGCTGGGAGGCCTCGCGGACGGGCAGGTCGGCCGAGGCGGTCAATCCGGCCAGCCACGCTGCCGCGCGGGCGTCGGCGGCCACCTGCAGGCCCAGGTCGCCCCCTTCTCCTCCCCAGTAGGTGGAGTAGAGCAACCGTCCGTCGGGTGTGAACTTGCTGTAGGTCGCATCCGGAAGATGCCCGGACGGCGGCGCGGCGCGCCGGGCATCGGGTGTGATCGGGAAGTCGAGAGAGTCCGTGCTGGCGGTGAGGTGCCAGTTCCCCCTGGGGTCCAGCGAAAGCGCGGGGCGCAGCAACGGCCCGCCTTCGTTTCCCGAGCCGCCCCAGTAGGTGGCGCTCGCGGCCCGGCCGGAAGCGGGGTCCAGACGGGCCAGCCACAAGTCCCACACCCCTCCCGCGTGCCACGGCTGGGCCGCGTCTCCCGCCACTTCCCAGTCCAGCGAGGAGGTCACGGCTGCGACGAGCAGCTCGCCGGACGGGCCCGCCTCGAGGTCGCCGGCCAGGTCCTGGCCGCTGCCTCCCAGGCGGCTGCGGTGAAACGGAGTGCCGGAGCCGGGGTCCCAGCTGCTCAGCATCAAGTCGAAGCCTCCCTGCGGAGAGCCGGCGTCCTCGAGGCCGGGCAGGCGGGGGCTGTCGGTCTCCGCCAGCAGCCAGAGACGGCCCTCCCGGCCCCAGGCGAGTGCAACACCATGGTCCTCTCCCGTACCCCCCAGGTAGGTCGCGTACTGCAGATCTCCGGCGGGGCCGAGGCGAGCCAGAAAGGCATCTGACCCGCCCCGGTGGTTTTGGCTAAAGGCGGGAGTAGTGGTGGGAAAGTCAGGGGATCCGGTCGTCCCCGTGAGGAAGGTGGCTCCCCGCCGGTCCACCACCAGGGAGGCGGCGTGGTCGTCGGACCCGCCGCCCACCCGGGCGGAGAACTCCAGCCGGTCCAGTGTGGCGTCCAGGACGGTCACGATCGCGTCCCGGCCGCCTCCCGGCCGGCCCGTCGAATCTTCTGCAGTGGTGGGATAGTTGGGAGAGGTCGTCGATCCGGCCAGGTAGACGCGGCCCGCGCGGACGGCCAGCGCCCCCAGCGACTCCTCCCCGTCGCCCCCGATGAAGGTGACCGCGCGCAGCCGGCCGCGGGGATCGAAGCGGCCCACGAAGAAGTCGCTCGAGGCCTGCAGTCCCTGCCAGCCCGGGTCGAACACGGAAGAGTCCGTCGTCCCGGCCAGAAAGGCGTTTCCCCGCTCGTCCAGGGCCAGCGCCAGATTCCGGCCGGCAGCCCCCGGGGGCTGTTCGGTTCCCCGCCCCCCCAGGTAGGTCGAAAAGGCGAGTCCGGGGTCGACCAGCAGCTCGCTCTTCGGATCGTAGGGGCCGTCGACCCGAAAGCCGAAGTGCGCTTCGCCCGGGGGGGACTCGAGCAGCACGAACGAGCCGGGCAGCTCGAGCCGCTCGCCGTTGGCGGTCTGGAAGAAGCGCGGCCGGGTGTCCCGCAGTTCCCCCCAGTCGGTGTCCAGCAGCAGGTCTCCCGTGTGCCCGAGGCGGGCGGCCCGCACCGGTGCGTAGGCCAGCCGCACCCGGCTCAGGTCCGCACCCGCCGCCACCCGCAGCTCGTACTTCAAGCGGCCCTCGCTCCCCGCGAACGATGCGCTGACTCCCGGCCAGAGGTCCGGGTAGCGCACCTGCTCGAATCCCGGGGCCCGCCAGGGGGCCGGACCCGGGGCGTCTCCCG
>JBFGHG010000385.1:0-4349 GCA_041578395.1 Acidobacteriota bacterium | reverse complement strand
GTTCGAAGAGGCGACCGATCCCCGCCATGATCTCGGGCAAGCGCGCATTGTCCTGGACTCGGGTGCCGAGCGCGGGGTCGAACCGGTGCGCCGAGTCGGTGAGCCGCCGCCACGCCTTGAACTCCGCTTCCCAGGCGGCGGTGACGGGGAAGCCGAGCGCCGGCAGCGTGGCTCCGGCCCGGGCCGCCGAGCGGAAGGCGTGCCGATGGTCGCGGCCGCCGGGGGGCGGCTCCTTGGCCAGGTCGTGCAGCAGTACCACCCACTCCATCAGGTTGCGTTGCGTGGGAGTCGCGGCGGCGAACTCGGGGAGGTCCCGCATCGCCACCAGCGCCTGCATGGTGTGGCACATCGTTTTGCCGTCCTGGTAGGAGGCCATGGCCTGCCAGCCGGGCAGGACGGCTTCGATTTCGGCCATCCGGGCGGGCGTGAAGAAGTCGTCACAGCGGCGCGCCAGCTTCTGCGGCGAGTCGAGTTCGGCGGCCTCGAGAGCTGTGTGAAGCCCGTCGACGAACCCGGCCAGCTGGGGCAGGTGCGAGCGGACCGTGGGCGCGGCGCCGCCGGGGGCCTGCCGGGAGAAGGTCATGCCGGCGAATATACTCGCTACGGCCAGGATCAGCGGCAGCCGGTAGCGGATCTTCCGATTCCAAACTGCAGTGCATCGGGAGTTCATGGCCAACGTCCCTCCCCGGGGATACTACCTCGAAAGCAGCAATTCGCCGACTCTACTGTGAGCCGGCGGCCGGGTCCGAGCCGGGAAACACCTGCAATCCCATTGCTCGGCCGCAACGACGCACGCGCCCGTCGAGGGTGAGGATTGCGATCTGTGTCAGGGCCAATACCTCCAGGACACTGGCCAGGTGAAGCGCGTCCGGAGATCGTATCGGCTCCTCCGGGAAAGGGCCCCTTGCCCGCTCGACGATATCGTCGGTGATTCGCAAGCGAACCCATCCCGCCGCCACCCGGCGAAGTCCCCGCAGCTCTTCGAACGGTCCTTCGAGAACTCACCCAGGAAGCAGGCACGGTAGAACGCCCGGTCGCACTCGATCAGGGTCAGATCCGAGGTCACCATGAACTCGGCATTCTGCAGCACGCTCGGGATCGCCGTTCCAGGAGACTCGCCGAGCAACCAGGGCAGCACGGCGCTCGACTCCGCGTAAAGGGATCACCGATCGCCCCGGTCCCAGTCGAGGAGGTCTCGGGCGGTCGTGGTCGACAGTGCCCGCTCGTAGGTCCGATAGCGCGACCGGGCATTGCGAACGATCCCGCGCGCCGTCCCCCGGCGAACCAGCTCGCGCAATTCGGGAAGCGCTCCATCGTCGCGATCAGTCTCGGGTGATCGCAACTCGGCCACGATCTCGCCATGGCAGGTAACGAGAATCTCCTCTCCCCCACGCACGCAGCGTACATATTCACTCAGGCGGTTCTTGAGTTCACGGATGCCCACCGTACGCATGTCTGCAGTGTAGCTTCATGTGGCTACAAAATCGATGACCCTTGTCCGAGTGTCGGGTTCATCAGCTGCCCGCCGGGACGATCCTGCGCCGACGCGTCGCCGGCCGGCTCGGGGACTCACCGCTCGACTCGGACCACCGGCGCGTCCACCAGCCGGCCGTCGGGCAGGATCACGTGCAGGGCGCCGACGGCGATGGGCTGGTCGCTGGTGATGCGGGCCGTCCCCGAGAATGCGTCCGGCCGCGGTCCGGAACAGGGCGTGGAGCCCAGGAACTCCAGCCGCTCGGCGGCGTACAGCGTCCAGACCGGACCCACCAGGCGTTCCAGCGAGGGGATGGCGAACTCCGGAATGCAGGCGGCCCCTGCAGCGCCGGAGTTCTCGGCCAGCGGTCGGCCCTCCCCGTCCAGCAGTTCGAAGCGGACCGTCGCCGGCTGAACGAGTGACGGGTTGACGATCGCGACGGCGGTTTCCCGCGACAGTCCGATCACCGCTTCCACGAGGAACTCGCGGGCCGGCTCGACGGCCGGAACGCGCACGCTCTGGCGCACCACGGACGAGCGGCGCTCGAACACCGGAATGCGGGGAGGAACCTCCGAGGTGCCATCGGTACAAGCCTGGGTCGGCACGCCCAGCAGCGACAGCTCCGCCGAGGCCTCGACCGGTTGGTCCGGGAAGGCTCCGAAACGGGCCCAACCCGTGAACAGCGAGGGACTCTCCCCGCTGCTGGTGACCCGGAGGAATCCCGAGCCGGGCAAATGGCCCCCCCCTCCCAGCGTGGGATCGAAGGGCGGTGTGATGTTGATCAGGGGACGGCAGAACAGCAGGTTGTCGGCAAAGGGCACGTCTCGAAAAGCCCTGATTCCCACTTCCTTTGCGGTCGCGGACAGATTGAAGAACACGAAGGTCGTCTGAAAGTGGGTCGGGCCGCTCGGTCCGTTGACGACGATCGGGAAGATCAGCTCACGCGGTGGTTGCGCGCCCGCCGCGGCGGAGCCGAGCGCGACCACCAGAAGCGTTGCCGGCCACCAGGGGTTTCGCATCAGTATCTCCTTGGGCGACCATGATGCGAAAAAATTAACATCAATGCAAGGGGAATCACGACGGGTCGGCCCGATCGTCGCCCGTCCCCACCCGGAAGCGGCAGGCATGCCCTCCCCGCAGCATGCACTCCAGCTGCTGGACGGGCCGGCCCAGCGCGGCTTCCATCAGCGCCAGGTCCAGCTCGCAGACCTCCTGGTGGCTCTTGGCGAGGTCATGGTAGACGCAGTTGCGGGCGTCGATGATGGGCAGATCCTCGCCCGGGACCTTCTCGGCCCGGGACTCGTAGCCCAGTTCCTGCATTACCGCGGCCACTTCTTCCACTTGCCGCTCGGGGGGCAGGCCGGCCAGGCCGCGCTGAAGCTTCGTTCCCGCCTCGCGCCCCAGTTCGCGAAGAAAGTCGATCACGCCCTCGCGCCCCAGCCGCTTCTTCAAGCTCTCCAGCAGCAGCTCCGAGAACCAGGAGTATTGCTTGGGAAAGAGATGGATGCCCTCGTCGGTCAGGACGTAGATGTGGCCCGGGCGGCCCCCCGTGGAGGCCAGATCGGCCCGCTCCACGTGCCCGTCCCGGCTCAGCGAGGCCAGGTGCTGGTGGACGGCGGTGCGCGAGACGCCCAGACGGCCGGCCAACTCGTCCACGGTCATCCCCTGCTTGTTGCGCAGCAACAGCTGGAGCAGCTGCCGTTGCCGGTCGCCGAAATGCGTCAACGCCATCGCCGCTCCTCGCGCCCCGAGCCGGACCGTCACGTCCCGCTGGACGGCTCCCGCGCCTTGCTCACTCCCACCCCGTGCCGGTAGACGAGATCGCCGCCGTACCAGCCGCCCGCGGACACCGCCGCCAGGCCCAGAATCGAGAGTACCAGATCGCCCGCCCCCGCTTCGAAGGCCCAGCCCGGGCCCGTCCACCGCAGCAGCAGAGCCGAAGCGAACAGGACCCAGGCGGTGGAGGTCAGGCCGAGGTGCCAGTAAGCAGCGCGCAAAACTCGCGGATCCTCGTCCAAGCCGGCGAACTCGACCAGGCCGGTGGCCATCGCGGGCAGCGCGAGCAGACAACCGGCGACCGTCAGCGCCGGCGCCGCCTGAAGCGCAGGTTCCCACCCGGCCAGCCGGCCCAGCAGATCACAGGGTATCGCGAGCACCCAGCCGGCCATCGGAAAATGGACCAGCATCGGATGCACGGGGTGGCCGAAGATCCGCAAGTCCCGCTCTCCCCCCCGGGATCAAATGATTCCCGCCGCCCGCAGCAGCACCAGGAAGCCGACCACCGCCACCAGCGCGTGCACCGCCACCAGCGCCCTGGCCGGCAGCGCCCCCCGCAGGTGGAAGGAGGCCAGGAAAAAGCCGCCCAGGGCCGCCACCACCAGGATGATCAAGGCCCAGTTCGCTGGAGAGGCCGCTCCGCCCAGTACCGCCGCGATCAAGAGCACCAACCCCAAGGCGCCCAGCAACGCATGACCGATCGACAGTGCCCAGGGCGGGAATTGCCCCCGGAAGAGATGACTGGCCAGAACCAGGCCGCCCACCGCGGCCAACGCGAACACGATCACTGCCCAACCGAGCATGGGTCCTCCTTCCCGCACTTTATAAAGTTTGTCATTGACAAAGTTATACCTGGCTCGTTTTGCGGACGCAAGAGGAACTTCGTCGGATTTCAGATTGGTCAGCGGATCAGGCGGCCGTAGTCGACGCGGAACCGGGGGGAGGAGCGGGTGCCGGTGATGGTGACGGGCAGGACGGTGCCGGCTTTTTCGCCGCGCAGGATCGGGTCCAGGATTTTCAGCCAGCGGGACATGCGGTCGGGCGCCATCTCCGAGGGGGACCGGTCCAGCAGGGCCCGGCCCTGGAAGTCCAGCTTCTC
>JBFGHG010000384.1:0-4350 GCA_041578395.1 Acidobacteriota bacterium | reverse complement strand
CTCAACGAGTCGAAGGACCCCACTTCGCGCAGGATCACCACCGTTTGCATCGACGAGAAGCCCAACCTACAGGCGCTGGGGACGACCCGGCCGGATCGACCGCCCGAGCCGGGCAAGCAACGCCACTGGGGGCGAAACATGGAGTACGTGCGCCTGGGCACGGTCTCCCTGCTGGGAGGCATCGACCTGCACACCGGGCAGGTGCTGGGGATCGTCCGCGAGCGCCATCGCAGCCGGGAGTTCATCGAGCTGCTGCAACTGCTGGACTCCCGCTATCCGCAGGACTGGAGAATTCGCTTGATCTTGGACAACCACTCCTCGCACACGTCCAAAGAAACCCAGCAGTATCTGGAGACTCGGCCCAATCGGTTCGAGTTGGTGTTCACCCCGACGCACGCTTCTTGGTTGAACTTGGTGGAGGCGCTGTTCAGCAAGATGACCCGCTCGTTCCTGCGAGGGATCCGGGTCTCTTCCAAAGAAGAACTCGGCGCCCGCATCCTCCGCTACTTCGAAGAGATCAACGCCGACCCGGTGGTGTTTCGCTGGAAGTACCAGCTGGAAGAGCCCGTCTGATTATGGCGTTAATTCGTGAACGCACCACTAGGAACTGTACCCGCGATACCACCGCACCTCGTAGTCGGAGGACCCAAAACGGTCGCCCGCTCCGGGGCATTTCCGCCTCCAGCGCGTCTGCTCCCGATTTCACCCTTCTATAGGTCTGCTAATCAGCACTGTCCGCGATGGACCCCAAAGAGGCATTCAATCTGGCGCGCGCTGGGGTCCCCGCCTCAGAGGATTCGTGGCTCAACGTCGCGCTCTCGATCGGGACCTGCCGTCCCCCGGAGAACCCGAGCCTGCAGAAGGAACTCGATCGAACTCCGGCGCCTGAACGTCCGGCACCTTTGCAAGAACCGCCTCGAGTTTCTCGCGGGTGCCCCGGCCCGCCCGTTCTTCGAAATACTCAACGGTCATCAACGCCGACACTTTTCGGCCGCAGCAGTGGCGAGGAGTTGATTGATCGAGACTCCCTCGCTCTTGGCGAGTTTTCTAAGCTGGTCGTGAAGAGACTTGGGTAGCCTCAAGCTTGGCGTACTCGAGGCAATTCTCCAATCTCGCGCAGGAACTCGACCGGCGTGACGACATCGATCGCGAAATGATGAAGCTCTCGGAAGTGGCGATTGTTGTACGTGACAATGCGAGAACACTTTCCCACCACCGCCAATTCCAGCACCGTGTCGTCCTTCCGATCTCGCAGGTAGGGACGCCACCGGAAGTGGACGGCGCACGGCTCACCCACTCTGCACATGAAGTCGAGAACGTGGTCGACATCGGTGCGCGACAATCCAGTCTCGCGAAGCTGCTGGACGAGAGCCTGTTAGTACAACGAGTTTGGAACTTGCCGAGCGTACCCGACCTGCCCAGGGGCGGCCCGGGGATAATCGAGAGGATCTCAAGGGGGGTCCATACTCCAGCGGACGTCCTTGTCAGTAGGAGGCCCCCGGGCGCGTCCCTTGCGAGTAGTTGTATCGCCAGACCGAAGACGTGTCAACGCTTTCCGTGCGAAGGGGAAGAGAGTGAGAGGACAAAAGTGCCATCGGCCGGGCACCGTTTGCCTCTGGCTTTGGCGTCGCTAACAGATCGATCAACGGATTCCCCACTCGGTCTCTGGGGGGGCAAGTGTCAACCACAGAGGTCCTGTGTTCTCGCTTTCTTCAATTCCGAGCCTTCAATTGAGGATCATTGCGATCCAGGTGATGCAGGGCAAGCCCTGCCCTTGTCCCACCTCCCGTCTGCAACACAGCAGAAGGCCCAGCAAAAACCCGACGTGGACCCCCGCCACCACCTGGCTGTCGCCTTCGTCGCGGGCCAGGACCAGGTCGAACGGCAGGTCCTTCAGTTCGATGCGGGCCTTGACCAGCGGCAGCAGCAGATCGGCCAGGATGCTGGGTGCCGTGTCCACCGTCCCGCGGATGGCGATGACGTACTGACTTGAATTGCTTGTGTTGTTCCAGACCTGCCAGAAGTTGTCCAGCAAGGTGGTGGTGGTCGGAGTCATCTCTCCGACCAGTTTCCAGCAGGCGGGTGGCTTGGGCACCGGCATCCGGCAGGGGATGCAGACCTTCGAAAAAGGATTGTCCGGCGTGCCGTCGTAGGTTTGCTGCGCGATCTCGAGCAAGGTCCGGGCCTCGTCGAAGTCGAATCCAGGCTGAATCGAATCGGGAAATGCCATCGTTGTCTCCTTCGCGAGCCGACATTGTCGTCGATCCCCCGCGCCCGGACAACCGACAGCTCGTCGAGGACTCCCCGGACGTTTCCGAAGTAGCATGGAGGACCATGCGTGAAGTCATCGGCGCGGGCCTGACCGTGCTGCTGTGCACCGCGGCGCTCGGCCAGACCTCCCAACCGGTCCTCGACCAGTTCGAGCAGGGCAAGCAGCTGCACCGCGAAGGCCGGCTCGAGGGGGCGATCGACGTCTACCGTCGCGTGATCCCCGATTTGCGCGCCGCCGAGGACGACGACAACCTTTCGCTGGCACTCAACGCCCTGGCCTACGCCGACATCGCGGCGGGCCGCTACCGGCAGGGCCTGGAGGCCGCGCTGGAGTCGCTCGAGTTGCGCCAGCGGGCCGGCGACGACTACGCGGCCGTGGCCAGCATGACCAATGTCGGGCTGGCCCACTACTACCTCGGCAACTACCCCGAAGCCCTGCGCTACTACCGCCGCGCCCTGGAGCTGGACGTCGAACTGGGCGACGTCGAAGGCGAGGTCATCGACGCCAACAACGTCGCCAACGTCCACTACCTGCAGGGCGACTACTGGGAGGCCCTGCGGCTCTACCAGCGGGCCGCCCAGCTGGTCGAAGACCACGGCACCGAACCCTGGGCGCCGCAGGAGCGCTACCGCACCGGGGCCAACCTGGCGACCCTGCTCCAGAAACTGGGGCAGCCCCGCCGCGCCCTCGAGATCTACTCCGACCTCGAGCAGGGCGAAAGCGATCCCGCGCAGCGGGCCCAGGTTTTGTCCAACCTGGGCGTCCTCTACCGCCACCTGGGCGACCCCTACAAGGCGCTCGAGCAGTACCGGCAGGCGCAGCGGCTGTTCCGGGAGGCCGGGTCGGCCGACGGGCAGATTCAGGCCCTCAAAAACGTCGGCATCGCCCTGGCTCTGGACCTCGGCGACCTGACTCGGGCCCGGGAGGCCTTCGAACAGGCCCGCCGGCTGGCTCTGCAGACCGCCGATCCCCGCGAGCAGATGCAGGCCGAGCTGTACCTGGCGGAGGTGCAGCGGCGGCTGGGGTTGGAGCGCCAGGCCGAGGAGACCTTCGCGTCCGCGCTCGAGTCCGCCCGCCAGCTGGAAACGGGAGAGGAAATCTGGAAGGCCCTCTACGGCCTGGCCCGGCTGGCGCTCGAGCGGGGGGATCCGGGCAGCGCCCGCCAGCGGCTGCAGGAGGCGGTGGGCGAGGTCGAATCGCTGCGCAACCGGCTGCGCTTCAGCTCCGCCGGCTCCGGTTTTCTGGCCGGCAAACAGGAGGTCTACCGCACGCTGATCGACCTGCTGTGGGAGCAGGTGGACGAAGCTGCCGCGGGCTCCGCGTCCACCGGCCTCCTCGAGCAGATCGTGAGGCTGATCGAAGCCTCCTGGTCGGCGCCCTACCGCGACCGCTTCGGGCAGACGCTGCAGGCCCGCGGGGAGAGCCCCGAGGTGCGGCGGCTGCGCGAGATCCGCGGCCAAATCGTGGCCGCCTGGCGAGAGGAGCAGCCCGCCGGCGGCCAAGAAGATCCCTCCCGGCGCATCGCCCGCCTCGAGCAGGAGTACCTCGAGGTGGAGAGCCGCCTGCTCGAAGGGGTGGCCGGCCTGGGCTGGGAACCGCCTTCCCTGGGGCAGCTCCAGGACGCCCTCGACCCGGGCTCGCGCGTCCTGCTCTTCTGGGCCTCTCCCGGCCGCCTGCGCATCCTGGCCGTGTCCCCGGCGGCGGTCGAAATGCGCTCCGGCCCGCTCACCGCAACCCAGCACCGGCACATCTCGGAGTGCCGATCCCGCGTCGGCGATCCCGACACGGATTGGACCCCACCGTGCGGGGCGGCCGGACGCGCCCTGCTGGCCCCCGTCGCAGATCTTCTCAAGGAGGAGGGCCAACGGCTGCTGGTGGCGTTGGATCCCACACTGGCGGGCCTTCCCCTGGAAGCTCTCCCGCTGCCGGAAGGGGTCCTCCTGCTCGAGCGCCACTCCGTGTCCTATCTCCCCTCCCTGGCCCTGCTGCCGACCGGCCCGCCGGCCCGCTCGAGCACGGTTCCCTTCCCCTGGGACACGACCCTGGCCGGCTTCGGCGATCCGCTGCTGCGGGAGGCG
>JBFGHG010000383.1:0-4359 GCA_041578395.1 Acidobacteriota bacterium | reverse complement strand
TGGCCCCGGGTGTGTACAACACCCCGGACACGGACGAGTACGTGAAGCTGGACCGGGAGGTCCTCGAGCTGCGCGAGGGCAAGCTGGCCGTGACCCTGAACAACCAGCTCGAGGAGGTGATTTTCTTCGACCAGCTGGAGCTGGTGGCGGTCGACCATCCGGCCGGCTACGACGTCTTTCCGGACGAGAAGCTGCTGCCGGGGCCGCCCTACGCCGACTTCCGGATTCTGACCGCGGCCGGCCCCAGGCTGCCCCTGTCCGCGACGGACGGCCGGGGCTCGGACCTGCTGCCGGCTCTGCGCGAGATCGACCGGGAGTACGCCGACCTGGTGCGTCCGCTGCCGTACAAGGGGTACGCGGAAGACTCGGAGCTGCTTTTGGACCTGGGAGAGGTCGACCCGGATCGGGCCCTCCTGCTGATGCACGCCTGGATCGACTACGCGGACAGCACCAGCAACCTGGCCGCCTCGCAGGCGGGGCTGAAGCTGACCCCGCCCTACCTGCAGGTCCAGGACGAGCGGGGGAACTGGGTGACGGTCGACGAGCGAATGGGCTTTCCGGCCGGTCTCCCCAAGACGATGACCGTCGACCTGTCGGGCAAGTTCCTCTCGGACTCGCGGCTGGTCCGGATCGTGACCAACATGCGCATCCACTGGGACCAGATCCTGGTCGCATCGGGGCCGGCCCACAGCGACTTCGTGACGCACCGGCTGCGGGCCGAGACCGCCGACCTGCACTTTCGGGGCTTCCCCGCCTGGGTCAGCCCCGACGGCAAGCAGCCCAACGTCTACGACTACACCCGCATCTCGCCCGAGGGAGGCTGGAAGGTCCACGTCGGGGGCTACACCCGCTATGGCGACGTCCTGCCGCTGCTCGAGGAGGCCGACGACATGTACGTCATCACCCGCTCGGGCGACGAGATCGAGGCGACCTTCGCGGTGGACCGACTGCCCGAACTGCCCCAGGGCTGGGTGCGCGACTACCTGGTGTACGTGGACGGCTTCGGCAAGGACATGGATGTCAACTCGGCGTCGCCCGACTACGTGGGTCCGCTGCCGTATCACGGGATGCCGGGGTTTCCCTACGGCGAGGAGGACGGCTACCCGCTGGACCCCGAGCGGCGCGAGTACCTCGAGAAGTGGAACACGCGCTGGGAGTCCCGCTGGAACGGCACGGCCTTCCAGGCCATGATTCCGAGTGTGGCACGGCCTTCCCAGACCGTGGTTCCGAGCGTGGCGCGGCCTTCCAGGCCGTGATTCCGGCTGCCCGTTTGCCTCGTCCGAATCGCGGGCAGGGATGCCCGCGCCACTACTTCCGCTATAATCCCGGCGCATGAGCCCGGCACTGGCGGCACTACTCTGCTTCGCCCTCTACCTGATCGGCTACCACCTCTACGGCAGGCACCTGGCGAAGCGGATCTTCCGGCTGGACCCGCAACGCCCGACACCCGCCCACCAGCTGACCGACGGCGTCGACTACGTGCCGGCCAACAAGTACGTCCTGTTCGGACACCACTACGCTTCCATCGCCGGGCTCTCCCCCATGCTGGGACCGGCCATCGCGGTGATCTGGGGATGGCTGCCGGCCCTGCTGTGGGTGGTGCTGGGGACGCTGCTGATCGGGGCGGTGCACGACTTCTCGGCGCTGGTGGTCTCGATGCGCGCCCGCGGCATGTCGATCGGCAAGGTCGCCGAGGACATCATCGGGGCGCGGGCCAAGACCCTCTTTCACGCCCTGATCTTTTTCCTCATCGCGCTGGCCATGGGGGTGTTCGTCAACGTCTGCGCCACCCTGCTCAGCACGCAATACAACCCGGAAGCGGCCTATCCCAGCGGCACGCTGATGCTGCTGGCGCTGGTGATGGGCTGGCTCGTCTACAAACGGAACGTGCCGCTGCTGCCGGTCACCATCGTCGCCTTCACCGTAACCCTGATCAGCGTCTGGGCCGGCACCCGGCTGCCGTTGATCGACCTGGGGCTGGACAGCTGGAGCGCGATTCTGCTGGTGTACAGCTTCGCCGCCTCGGTGCTGCCCGTCTGGCTGCTGCTGCAGCCGCGCGACTTCATCAATTCGCTGCTGCTGTACCTGGGGCTGGGCGCCATCTTCGTGGGCTTCTTCTGGCTGACGCCCTCGTTCGCCGCGCCCGCCGTGCAGCCGTCGCCCGAGGGCGCGCCGCCGCTGTTTCCCTTCGTCTTCATCGTGATCGCCTGCGGGGCCATCTCGGGATTCCACGGCCTGGTCTCCTCGGGGACCACCGCCAAGCAGATCAGCCGCGAGACCGACGCGCACCTGATCGGCTACGGCGGGATGATCGGGGAGTCGCTGCTGGGGCTGGTGGCGGTGCTGGCCTGCACGGCCGGCTTCCGCAGCCCCGAACTGTGGCAGCAGCACTACCAGTCGTGGAGCCTGGCCGCCGGCCTGGGCCCCAACATGCAGGCCTTCATCAACGGTTCGGCCAGCTTCCTGGAAGGGCTGGGGCTGGCCTCGACCGTGGGGCGGGCGTTCGTGGCCCTGGTGGCGATCTCCTTCGCCCTGACCACACTCGATTCGGCCACCCGGCTGCTGCGCTTCAACATCTCCGAAATCGGCGAGACCCTGCGCGCGCCGGCGCTGCAGAACCGCTACCTGGCCTCGGTCCTGGCCGTCGTCACCATCGGGTTTTTCGCCTTCTACAAGATCGGCGGGCAGCCGGCCGGACTGGCGCTGTGGCAGCTGTTCGGGACCACCAACCAGATCATGGGCGCGCTGACGCTGCTGGCCGTCACGCTCTACCTGATGCAGCGCGGCCGCAACTTCTGGTTCACCGCCGTTCCCATGATCTTCATGCTTCTTACCACGCTGACCGCCATGGTGATCAAGCTGCGGGACTTCTGGGAACTGGGGACCTGGCTGCTGCTGGCGGTGGGCGGGATCATCCTGTCGCTGGCGCTGTGGCTGAGTGTGGAAGGGGTGATCCGAGTGCGCAAGGCGCGGG
The DNA here is from genome assembly GCA_041578395.1 of Acidobacteriota bacterium. Taxonomy (GTDB): domain Bacteria; phylum Acidobacteriota; class UBA6911; order RPQK01; family JANQFM01; genus JBFGHG01. The sequence continues at coordinate 1,385 of JBFGHG010000383.1, read as the reverse complement.
TTGTCTCCCCGGGCACCCAGCAGTAATCCTTGAGGGCAGGGACTCCTTCGCCGGTCGCCCGGATGGGGTCCAGCAGTATCCACGTCCTCGAGTTCGTGAACACTTAGTTAGCCGGGTTCGAACCGTCGCAGGATGTCCCGAAAAACACCCGTCTCGATGTTGCACCCGCTGAGGACCAGCACCACCTTCTTTCCCGCCAGCTGCTCCCGCAGGGCGTAGGCCGCCGCGGTGGTGGCCGCTCCGGCCCCCTCGGCCACCTGGTGGGTGGTGCGCCAGAGGCGGTAGACGGCCTCCTCGAGCTGTTCTTCGCTCACGGTGACGATGTCGTCCACCAGCCGCCGGATGATCCCGAAGGTCAGCTCGAAGGGCACCCGCGTGGCCAGGCCGTCGGCCATGGTGTCGGCCGACTCGTTGGTCACGAACCGCCCTTCTTTCCACGACCGGTACACCGCGTCGGCTTGTTGCGCCTGCACCCCGATCACCCGCACCCCCGGCGCCAGGGCCCGCATCACGGTGAGCACCCCGCACAGCCCCGACCCGCCCCCCAGCGGCACCAGCGCCACGTCGGGATCGGGCAGGTCTTCCAGGATCTCCAGCGCATACGTCCCCACCCCATGGATCAGGTGCGGCTCGTTGGACGAATGGACGTAGCGCATCCCCTCCCGGGCCTGGATCTCCTCGACCTTCTCGCGGGCCTCGTCGAAGTCCCGCCCGTGCACCATCAACTCGGCCCCGTAGGCCTCCATGGCCTGGTTCTTCTCCGGATTGTTCCCCTCCGGAACGGCAATCAGGCAGCGCACGCCATGGATCTTCGAGGCCAGCGCGATCGACTGCCCGTGGTTCCCCCGCGTCGCCGTGATCAACCCCCGCCGCCGCTCGTCCTCCGAGAGGTTCGACACCAGGTTCAACCCGCCCCGAATCTTGAACGACCCGGTAGGATTGAAGTTCTCCTGCTTGACCCAGGTCTCGAACCCGAGCTCCCGCTCGAGCAGAGGATGCCGGATCAAGGCGGTCGGCCGAAGATACTGGTAGACGACCTTGCGAGCCCCCAAAACCCCCCGAATACTGACATCCATTGGACTCACCAGAAAGTGCCGAGCGTGACCCGTTTGAACATTGAAAATTGAAAATTGAAATTCAATTGAGATTTGAGATTTGACAGTTTGAAATCTCCGCAAAGCGAACGCGTTGCGGCCTCACATGATCTTCCAGTTCGGCCCTCCCCCCCCCTCCGGCGGCGTCCACGTAATGATCTGATACGGGTCCATGATGTCGCAGGTCTTGCAGTGGACGCAGTTGGTGAAATTGACCTGCAGCCGCTTGCCGTGCGGTTTGCCCTCGTCCGGCACCATCTCGTAGACGGCGGCCGGGCAGAAGTGCTGGCA
>JBFGHG010000382.1:0-4360 GCA_041578395.1 Acidobacteriota bacterium | reverse complement strand
GTCCGGGTGGCGGCTGCGCCACTGGCCCCACTGGGCCTTTTCGCCCAGCGGCAGCTCCTGGAGCCGCTGGCCCCGAAAGTCCCCCGCCAGTGAGTCCCCGGTCATGATCGACCAATAGGAATCGGTCTCCTGGTCCTGCATCACCAGTGCCGAGTAGAGGAGCCCGCCGGAGGGCTCGAAGTGCAGTTCCCTGCCCTGGTAGTCGCGGCCGTACACGACAGCCGTGTTGGCCAGCGGTCACCAGACCGCCGCGAAGTTCTTCCCAGCGGCGCTGTCGTTGACCACCTCGTGGCGGTTGAGCAGGTTGAGGCTGTAGGCGCGCGCCTCCTCCCCGACGACGACCCCCAGCACCCAGGCCTCGTCCGGGATCTCGGCTTGGGCCGCCGAGACGAACTGCGGCGAGTCGACCGCCGCGATGCGGCCGCGCGGCAGGATCTGGGCGAAACCTTCCGGCAGATCGGGATGCGGCTTCTCTCCCGGCTCCTGCGCCGCCGGCAGGACGGCCGCGGCCAACGCGATCGTCAACCCGATCGATCGTTTCCAAAGAATCGTGTGCGTCATCTTCAGGCTCCTCGGTGGGTTCGACGTCCGAGCATAGGGGAAGTCTCCCCCGCCGGCCACCGGTTGTCGAAAAACGGACGAACCAGGAGGCCGGCGCTGACACTCCCATATGGTAGCGTGGGACGAATCGATCGAACCCGAGTCTGGAAAGGACGGTATCCATGAACCGAGCACTGCTGTGGACCGCCGCTGTGATTCTGGTCGCGCCCCTGCCCCTGTACGGCTTCCCCGATGGTCCCCTGCCGCGTCTGACCGGGGGGTTTGGCGAGGACACCTGCACCCGCTGCCACCAGAGCTTCGCGCTCAACGCCGGGCGCACCCTGGGAGGGACCTTTCACATCGAAGGAGTCCCGTCCCGCTACGAACCCGGGCGGACCTATGCCCTGCGGGTGGTGATCGGCCAGCCCGGCCAGCAGCGCTGGGGCTTCGAACTCTCCGCCCGCACCGCCGGCGAAGGGCGTCAGGCCGGCCGGCTGGTCCCTGCCGACGAGCTGACTCAGGTGAAGCGCGCCGGGGGCGTCCAGTTCATCGAGCACACCGAGGCCGGCACGCGCGGCGGGACTCCCGATGGGCCCGTGGCCTTCGAATTCGAATGGGTGGCGCCCGAGGCCGCCCAGGGACCGGTGCTGTTCAACGCCGCCGGCAACGCCGCGGACGGCGACAACAAGACCGACGGGGACTACGTCTACACCGCCGGGGCCTACAGCGGCAGCGGAGAGGAGCCGGCCGCGCCCCTCGAGGCGAGCACCGCCCCCGCGGACGAACCCGTGTCTCGCCGCCGCGCCGAGGACTCCCGCCTCTCCCACCTGCCCACGCCGCGCGACCTGAACCGCGGCAACTTCGAAGTGCTGGTGCAGCACCGCTTCGAGGGTTCGGTTACGCGCACCAGCGCGCTGTTCGGCATCGACTTCGGCGCCAACATCAACCTGGGGATCAACTACGCCCTGACGGACCGGCTCAGCGCCTCCATCTCCCGGGCCCGCTTCTTCCAGAACGTGGCCCTGGGGGCCGAGTACGAGTTGATGACGCGGGCCGAATCGCCCTGGCAGATGGCGCTGGTGGGGGGCGTGCAGGGTCAGAACAACTTCCACGACCACTACTCCGGCTACCTGCAGCTGCCGACCCACTTCGACTACAAGGCGCTGCGGGTGGTGGTGGTCCCCACCATGGTCTTCAACTCGCGCCAGGACCTGCTTACCGAGGCCCTGCGGACGCGCGCCGTCAACCCGGACGACAACCACACCTTCTCGCTCGGGCTGGGAGCGGACCTGGCGTTGAACGAGCGGTTCTCGATTTCAGCCGAGTACGTGCCGCGGCTGGCCGGGTTCGGCGGCTTCGGCGGGGAGCGATCCACCACCGCGGGCGGGGTGAAGATCCGCACCTGGGGCCATGTCTTCCACCTGCTCTTCAGCAACTCGCTGGTGATGACCCCGGCGGAATACGCGGTCAACCCGGAGCGGAATCAGGTGATGTTCGGATTCAACATCTACCGCAGGATCGGGCGTTGAGGGGGGTGGCACGGCCTCTCCGGCCGTGATCCTGAATCACGGGCAGGATGCCCGTGCCACCCCTCCTGGAGGAAGGCAGATCAAGTCTTGGGCACGCTGAGGTGCCCGGTGACGAACTTCTTGTCGACCTTGTTCACCAGCAGCTCGTAGGGCTTCTCCTTGCCGTCGACGTAGAAGAAGATGGGCTCGTTGATCGCGTGGCCCTTCTTGCGGATGCGCTGGCCGTTGGCCAGGATCTCCACGTGGAAGCGCTGCTTGCCGAAGTCGGTGTCCTTCAGGCTCAGCGCGACGTCGAAGACCTTGATCACCGACCCGTTCTTCTGCAGCTCGAAGCTGTAGTAGTCGCGCTCGAGCGAGTTCCGGACGGCGGCGATTTCCTGCCCGTTGGCCTCGGTCCGCTCGCGGACCTGCTCCAGCGTGCCCCGCGTCTGGTCCAGGTCGGCCCGGGTCTGGGTCGACTGCTCCCTCAGGTCGGCGACGTTGCCGTCGATGCGGCCCACGCGCGAGTCGATCTCACCCACCTGACCCTCGATCCCCGAGGTGCGGTCGGCCAGTTGGTCGACCACCGCCTGGTCCGCCTTGCGGATGGTGATCGTCTCCAGCTCCTGGCCCTGCTCGGACTGCTGCGACTTCAGGTCGCGGTACAGGGTCTGGTACTTCGACAGCTCGCGGCCCTGCGAGCTGAGCTCCTGCTGGCTGCGGCCCAGGTCTTCCTCGAGCGCGGAGAGATGACCCTGGGAGGTCTCCAGCCGCTCGCTGACCGCGCCCAGCTGCTGCCGGCTCTGGTCCAGGCTCTGGCTCAAGGCCGCCAGGTTCCGCTGGGCGTCGTACAGGTAGTAGCCTCCCAGCGAGAGGACCGCGGCCAGGGCTACGACCGAAACCACCAGCAGCGGCTTGCGGCTTCCCCCGCCCGACTCTGCTTTGTCCGCGGCGGGCGGACTCTCCTTCACGCTCTTCTTTTCCAAGCGTCCCATCAAGGGATCGTCGAAATCTCGAATCTCTTCTGGACTCATCGTGCTGCTCCTCCGAAAACAAGGGAACTCTCGCGGGTCCCCTCCGGTCGCCTCCCGAACTGATAGAGGCGCCCCGCCGCAGAATGTTTCAAGCGGTGGGACGGGCATCTTGCCCGTCACGGCCCACGAGTCAATGACGGCGCCTCGTGATAGACTCCGGCCCATGAAGGGGAAGTCGTTTGTCTTGATGCTGCTGATCGCCGTCGGCCTGCCCGCCTTCATCTTCTACAACATCTTCCTGCAGACGCCCGACGGGCCGGCGCCCCGCTTCGGGCCGATCGAGGGGTTCGACCGCTACAAGCAGGCCATCGAAGGAATCGAAAGCCCCCACTACCAGGTGCTCAGCGTAATCGACGAGGGTGCGCTGGTGAGGGTGAACATCCTCTCGGGCAGCCCCTCCCCGGACCAGCTCGAAAACCGCATTCAGACGACCAACGCGCTGTACGACGTCCAGTCGCGCATCGGCAAGGAACTGTCTCTGAGTGTGTGGAATTACACGTCCCCCGACGCCGAAGATTCGTCTCTGCTGGGCATGGCTTTCTACCACGCGCTGGCGGAGCAGACGACCTACAAGACCGCGGACGAACTGCGAAAGTGACCCTGAAGAAAACCCCGCTGCACACGATTCACCAACGGTACGGCGCCCGGCTGGTCGATTTCGCCGGCTGGGAGATGCCGGTGCAATACGAGGGAGCGCTCAAAGAGCACCTGGCGGTGCGGGAAAGCGCCGGCGTCTTCGACGTCAGTCACATGGGCGAGCTGGAACTCCGGGGTCCCGACGCGCTGGCCCTGGTGCAGCGCGTCACCTGCAACGACGCCTCCACTCTGGACGACGGGCAGGCCCAGTACTCCGCGTTTTTGACCCCGGAGGGGACGTTCGTGGACGACGTGGTGGTCTACCGGCTGGCCTCCGACCACTTCCTGATCTGCGTCAACGCCGCCAACCGGGAAAAGGACTTCGCCTGGGTCTGCCGTCACGCCGAAGGAGACGTGACAGTCGAGGACAACAGCGACCGCTACGTCCAGCTCGCCCTGCAGGGTCCCCGCGCCGAGGCGCTGCTGGGGCGCCTCACGCCGCTGGATTTGTCCGCCCTCGGGTTTTACCGGTTCGGCCGGGGTCCGGTGGCGGGAGTCGAGGCGCTGGTCTCGCGGACCGGCTACACTGGCGAGGACGGCTTCGAACTGTACTTCGCCCCGGAGGCGGCCGAGGAGGTCTGGGAGGCGCTCTTCCGCGAGGGCGCAGGGGAGGGCCTCAAGCCGGCCGGCCTGGCCGCCCGC
>JBFGHG010000381.1:0-4372 GCA_041578395.1 Acidobacteriota bacterium | reverse complement strand
GTCTCGGCGTGGACCCTCGTTTCGGCTCCTTTCACTGGTCGGAGCCGGACGGTTCGAGATCGCGCTCTCGGTGTCCCTGGTTCTCGAATACGAGGAGGCCGCGCTCAAAGCGACTTCGGTGGAACCAGAAACCCTCGCGAACATCCTGGGCTATCTCTGCGGAGAAGCCCACCGGCAGAAGATCTTCTTCCTGTGGCGTCCTTACTTGCCGGATCCCCGCGACGATCTGGTCCTGGAATTGGCGGTCGCGTCCAAAGCGAGTCGCATCGTCACCTACAATCGGCCTCACTTCGCGGGTCTCGAACGCTTCAACATCGAAGCCGTCGGGCCCCGGGAGTTTCTTGCTGAGATCGGAGAACGGAAATGGCTAACCTGACGGTTCGGCTGCCGCGCTCGACCCACGGGCAACTGCGCATTCTGGCGGAGAAGGAAGGCGTGTCGATCAATCAGCTGATCCTGACTGCCGTGGCCGAGAAGATCTCGGCTCTCCGGTCGGCATACCTCTTCGAAAGCCTCAGGAAACCGGTGACGCGGAAAGAGTTCGAAGCGGCGCTGGCTCGAGTGCCGGATGCAGAACCCGATCCTTGGGACGTCTGGAACGATGCCAGCGCTGATCGTGAAGAACGCGGGAAAGTGCGCAAGAAATGAGCCCTGCGGGCAAGAAAGATGAGCGCATCGAACCGCCGGACTCCCAATCGTAAAGTCCGCCGGACGTTGCCGGGTGGCCGGGAGTTGTCCCGAGCCGGGCCGTTGCGGACCGTCAACACTGCGGTCTTCCCGCCGTCGATCCCCAAGCTGACCCGGTAGGAGCGGAGTCTTCCGTCAGAACCCGGGGAGAACATAGGAGCAAGGAAACCAAGACTCCACGCGCCCGGACGATCGCCTCGCGTCACCTCTAGAGACTGACAATTAGAGACTGACAATTCCAGGTTCTTCCCCCCTCTCCCGCGCCATGTAAAAATCCCCACCGCACCCCCAACCACTCGTTGCTTTTCCCCCCGGACGTTGTTAATGTGATCCGCGACTCGGTGAGGACGTGGGGCATCGAAACCTGTCCGGATCGCCAATTTTCTACCAGCCTCTTCTCAGAGGAGAGCAGCGCGCACACCCCTGGGAGCGAGGGCCCAACCGTTGGAGGCAAGCCATGGGTTTTTGGACGAGAGCATTCCTTGCAGTACTGCTGCTGCTGCTGGCGGGCACGCCGGCACCCGCGCAGAGCCAGATCACCACGGGAGTCATCGAGGGGCGGGTGTTCGACGAGACCGGGGGCGTCATCCCCGGCGCGGAGGTGGTGGTTCGCAACGTGGACACCAACGTGCAGCGGAACCTGGTCACGAACGAGGCCGGCCGCTTCAATGCTCCCCAGCTGGCGCCCGGAAACTACACGGTGACCGTGACCCAGGGCGGCTTCGCCACTCTCGTCCAGGAAGGCGTGGTGCTGACCGTGGGCCGCGTGGTCTCGCTGGACCTCACCCTGCAGGTGGCCGACGCCGGCCAGACCATCACGGTGTCGGGCACGCCCACTCTGGACACCACCAAGACCCAGAGCAGTTCGACCCTCAACACGATCCTGGTCGAAAAGACGCCCGTACTGGGGCGCAAGTTCGAAGACCTGCTGACGCTGACCCCCGGGGTGAGCATCGTCCAGGGCCCGGACGGTGACGAGATCAACTTCAACGGGCAGCGGGGCATCTTCAACAACATCAGCCTGGACGGCGGCGACTACAACAACGGCTTCTTCGGCGAGCAGGCGGGCGGGCAGCGGGCCGCCATCGACATCGCCATCGACGCCATCCAGGAGTTCCAGGTGATCGCCAACGGCGCCAACGCCGAGTTCGGGCGCACCGCCGGCGGCATCGTCAACGTGGTCACCAAGAGCGGGACCAACGAGGTGCACGGCAGCCTCTTCCACTTCCAGCGGTTGGAGGCGCTCTCGGCCGACACCTCCGACGGCCAGCCCCTGCGCGACTTCCACCGCGAGCAGTACGGTGGGACCATCGGCGGCCCCATCAAACAGGACGAGGCCTTCTTCTTCCTGGCCGTGGAGCAGATCAACGGCAACCTGACGCGCGACAACCTGAGCGTCCAGTTGGGCGACACCCCCTGCCCGGTCGGCGCCCCCAACATCGTCAACGACGAGGCGCTGATCAACGCCAACACGGACTGCCAGCGGCTGGCCCTGCTCGACTTCTTCCAGACCAGCGTGGGCCAGGACGAAGGGCAGCCGGTGCGGCGCCCGCTCGAGACGACCGCCATCCTGGGCAAGTTCGACTGGAACATCAACACCCAGAACGACCTGTCGGCATCCTACAACTTCACCCGCTCGCTGAAGGAGAACGAGACCTTCGACGTGTCCACCTACGGCACGTCGGCCAACGGCACCGAGGGGCCGGCCAAGATCCAGGCCGCCAACTTCAACCTCTTCTCCACCTTCGGCAACAACAAGTTCAACGAGGCCCACTTCACTTACGCCCGGGAGAACCGGCCGCGCTCGGCCACCCAGTCCAACGTCCCAGCGGACACCGCCATGGGCTTCGTGACCACCTTCCGCTTCGGCAACCCCTTCTTCCTGCAGCCGGGCATCGACGAGCTCTTCTACCGGACCCAGATCCGGGACAACTTCACCATCATCACGGGTGACCACAGCGTCAAGTTCGGCGCCGAGTGGATCCACAGCGTCAACACCCAGGTGTTCCGCGGCTTCTTCACGGGCCGCTACATCTTCGACAGCGTGAGCGGGTTCCTCCGCTATGCCTCGCCCGCCTCGCTGGGGACGGGCTTCGGGCCGGACACCCTGTCCTGCTTCGACGGGACCTTCAGCGACTTCGACACGGGCTGCGACGCCGGCGGACTGAGCCCGCTGCTGCTCTACCTGCAGGGAGCCGCGCTGCGCGGGCCCACCACCGACGCGGCGGGGGCCTCGGACATCTCCAACGAGGACTTCGCCTTCTTCGTCCAGGACACCTGGAAGGTGACCCCCGAGCTGACGCTCAACTTCGGCCTGCGCTACGAGGCGCAGCTGTTCCCCGAACCGGTAGTGCCTCCGGCACAGACCGCCTACGGCCAGTTCCTGGGCGACCCGCTCTTCCCGTCGGACGGCTTCCTGCCGGACGAGACGGAGATGTGGCAGCCGCGCTTCGGGTTCGCCTGGGACGTCGGAGGCAACCGCACCAGCGTGCTGCGGGGCAGCGCCGGCATCTTCAACGCCCGCCAGAACATGCTCACCCAGGTGGGCTCGATCACCACCAACGGGGTGCAGCAGCAGACCATCGCGGGCGGCGCCTTCGCCAACCCCTTCGTCCGGCCCGTCTGGCCGGGGGTGGTGGTCCCCGCACCGGTGCCCGAGGGCCAGTTCCCGCTCTTCACCGGAGTGCGGGTCTTCTCGTCGGACTACCGCAACCCGCGCGTCTACAACCTGAACGTGGCCTTCGAGCAGCAGCTGGTCACCGACCTGACCGCTTACGTCGACTTCACCTGGACCAAGGGCGTCTACCTGCCGCGCTTCGTGAACATCAACAACGGATTCGCGCCGACGGTGGTGCCCGACAACGGTGACACCGTCATCTACACCGGTGCCAGCCCCTTCGGCCCGCAGCTGGGCGAAGTCTTCGTGACCCAGAGCAGCGCCAAGTCGCTGTACCGGGGCGTGACCGTGGGGATGCGCAAGCGCTACAGCAAGGGCTTTCAGTTCGACTGGAACTACACCTACTCGCGCGACTACGACGACGACTCCAACGAGCGCGACCCCTTCACCGACCGGACCTTCGACCGGTTCAACTACAACCTCGACTATGCGCTGTCGGACCGCGACATCGCCCACAAGTTCAACTTCGTCACCAACGCGGAGCTGCCCTGGGGATTCATCGGCAACCTGAGGATTCAGGGACGGACCGCGCAGCCAATCACCGCCAATCCGGCCGGAGACGGCTCGGGGCCGCCCTGCAGCCCCAGCAACACGCGCACGCGGGTGGTCAACGGCGTCGACTGCGGGCGCAACGGGCTGCGCAAGGACAACGAGTTCTTCTCGGTCGACTGGAGGCTGGAGCGGCCCTTCGACTTCGGGGACCGCTACTCGGTGATCGCCATCGTGGAGATGTTCAACACCTTCAACAACGCCAACAACATCAACCCGCTGACGACGCCGGGGCTGTTCAACTTCGACGGCTTCCTGCGCCAGGGCGTGGGCGACCCGCGCCAGCTGCAGCTGGCGATACGCTTCACGTTCTGATCTGGTGTGGCATAGCCTTCCTGCCTGTGATCCGTCCGCAGGATCACAGGCTGGATGCCTGTGCCACTCCCGCTTGAACTCTCCCCGGGGAACCGTCATCTTGACGGGTATGAAAACCTGTGTCTGCCTCCTTCTGACCTTTTC
>JBFGHG010000380.1:0-4387 GCA_041578395.1 Acidobacteriota bacterium | reverse complement strand
CCTGGCCTACGCCGCCACCGACGCCCAGGCCTTCGCCGACTTCCTGAAGAGCCCGCGCGGGGGCGGCATCCCCGACGACCACGTCTCCGTCCTGCTGGAGGAGAAGGCCACCCGGACCGCCATCGAGTTCGAGATGGAGCAGTTCTGGGACAAGGTGCAGGAGGGGGACACGGTCTACGTCTACATCGCCGGGCACGGCTTCGTTCACCGGCGCCGGATCGGCTACTTCCTCCCCATCGACGGCGATCCCCGCTCCCCCAACTCCACCTCGATCAACCTGCTGGCCCTGCAGCAGGGGGTTTTCTTCGGATTCGAAGTGGCGCAAAACCTGGTGATGATCACCGACATGTGCCACTCCGGCGTGCTGGCCGACCAGCAGAACGCCATCAACCAGCTGCTGCTCAACACGTTCGGCGAAGCCATGGAGGGGAAGACCTTCCTCAACCTGGTGGCCAGCGGCCATGACGAACCCTCCTGGGAGGACAGCAACCTGGGGCACGGGGTCTTCACCTACACGCTGCTGGAGGCGCTCAACGGCCGGGGGGTGGAACTGCCCGACGCTCGGGTGAAGGCCGAACAGGTGGTCGAGTACGTGCGCATGGAGGTCCCCGCCCGCACGGCCAATCAGCAGAACCCGGAGACCAACGAGACGTACGACCCGTCCATGCCCCTCTCCTACCTGGACCGCGAAGGCCCCGCTCCCGTCCCGCCCGGGTCCGGCACGGTCCTGGTGCTGCTCAACGGGCAGCAGAGCGAGTACCTGCGAGCGCAGTGGGTCGACCCCCGCAACGAGGCGATCGCCGTCCGGCCGATCCCCCGGGAAGCGGGGGAGGTGGCCATCGGGCCGCTGGCGCCCGGAGACCTGGAGCTGACGCTGTTCGACGCCGAGAACAAGCCGCGCAAGGTCACCCTGACCCTGGCCGAGGGGGACAACCGGCTCGACCTGCAGAAGGCGCAGGTGGGCGAGTTGCGCCTCGAGCCCCGCAGCCCGGCCCGGCAGGTGGCTTCGCTGGCTCTTGCAGCCGGCGTCGCGGCAGCGCTGCAGAACCCCGTTCCCCCGCCCCCCGTGGCAGCCGAGCCGAGCCTGGTGCTGCGGCTCGAGCCGGGAACCGAGGTCTACGTCGACGGCAGCCTGTACGCCACGGTCAGCGACGCCAGTCGCCCCTTGCAGCTGCGGGGACTGGGCCGGGAGCCGGTGGTGCTGCGGCTGGTCTACTCCCCCAGCCACGAGGGACGCTTCCGGTTGCGGCTGCGGCCCGGGCCGCAGTGGTTCGACCCCCAGAGCAGGCAGCTGCGGCCGGTCCTGCAGCTGCAACCGCCCCCCGCCTTCACCGCTGTACCGCCGGATCTGGACGCCGGGCTCGTGCAGCAGTACCGGGACTTCCAGCAGGCCCTGTGGGAGCAGCGCCTGATCGAGCCGGCGGGCGATTCGGCCTGGGAGCACTACTCCCAGCTCGAGGACCAGGTGGCCGAGCCTCGGAGGGAGGCCCTGCGGCGCGACCTGGTGGTGGCGATGGGAGATCAGGCTCAGCGCATCGTCCTGGAGTACCTGCGGGGGGGAGACACGAAATGGAACGCGGAGATCTTCGAGCGGGGGAGCGGACTGACGGCACGCCTGCGCCGGCTCTTTCAGGACACGGATGAGTACCGTTCGCAGGACCTCTTCTTCCAGGGCCGGGCGCTGATCGAGCGGCGCCGCTACCCGGAGGCCCGCGACCTGCTCGAGCAGTCGGTCCGCATCCAGCCGGAAGCCAGCCACGCGTTGAACGCCGTGGGGCTGGCGCTGTGGCAGGAAGACCGGCTGCAGGAGGCGCTGGCCCCCCTGGAGCGAGCCATCGAGCTGACCCCCTTCTGGAACTACCCGCGAATCACCCGGGCCCTGGTGCTGATGCAGCTGCGCCGCTACGCCGAGGCGGAAGACGGGTTTCGCGAGGCGCTCGGCAACGACCCCGAGGACAGCACCGCCCATCACGGCCTGGGGCAGCTCTTCTTCGTGACTGGACGCTGGAGGGAGGCCGAGCCCCAGCTCTCCAGCGCCATGCGCTTCGACCCCGGCAACGCCTACGCCCTGCACACCCTGGCCCAGCTCGAGGCGCGCCTGCAGCGTTACGGAGAGGCGGAGCAGAACCTGCGGCTGGCCATCCGGCTGGAACCGGCCGAGCCCTCCTTCGAACTGACGCTGGCCGGACTGCTGCGGCAGCTGGGGCGGCTGGCGGAGGCGGGAAGCCTGCTGGCCGACCTGGCCGGACGCTACCCGGAGGACGTCCGGGTGCTGGAAGCCTACGGGAGATACCTGGGCGCCGCCAACCGCGAGTCGGAAGCGGGGGCCGTCTTCGACCGGGCCCTGCGGCTCGAGCCGGAGGACGCCAACCTGCGGGTCGGATACGGCATCTTCCTGCTGGAACGGGACCGGCGTTCTCAGGCCGTGGAGCAGTTTCAGCGGGCTCTGGAGTCGGACCCTGGCAACGCCTTCGCCCACAGCCGGCTGGCCGAGGCCTATTTCGCCGACGAGAAGATCGAGCAGGCGGAGCGGGCGGCGCGGCGCGCGGTCGAGTCGGACCCCCGCTACAGCCCGCCCTACCGGCTGCTGGGCCAGATCGCCTTCGCACGTCGCCGTCACGACGAGGCCCTGGAACTCTTCCGCCGGGCGCGGGACCTGGCCACCGAGGCTCACCAGCGTCAGCAGCTGCAGGAGGCGATCGACCAGATCGAGGGCGCCATCGTGGCCGAGCAGCTGGCCGAGGTCGACCGCCTGGAGCAGCGCGGCCGACGCTCCCGGGCCTGGGAGCTGCTGGGGCAGACGCTCCAGCGGGCCGTCGAGAGCCGCTCGCTCCGCAACCGCATCCTCGAGTTTCAGGCCCGGCACCCGGCCGAAGCCGACCCCGCCCTGCTGCCCGAGTCGGTGCTGCGCCGCGTGCTGGAGGGAGAGTTCTGGAAAGACCAGCAGCGGGCCGAGGCGCTCTGGGCCGGCGGCGAGCAGGGCGGGGCTCTGGAGGTTTTTGCCCAGGCCCTGGCGGGGCTGGACGGCTCCCGCATGGAAGCACTGGGATCGACCGCGTTCAACTTCGAAAACGAGCAGTGGGGAGTGCACGCGCTGGTGCATCGCTGGAGCCGGCGCGCGCTCGAGCAGCGGCGCTACCGCGCGGCGCTGGAGTGGATGCAGGCGGCCGAGCGCCTCTGGATCTACGTCCCCGTCCCCTCCTACTCCCCGCTGACGGTGGACAGCCTGATGCGGCCGGCCGACGCCGCCGACCCGCGCCGCTTCGAGGACTTCGAAGTAGCCCACCACCCCGACCGCCGGGCCCACGAGGTGCTGGCCGCCACCTGGGCGGGGTTGGGCGATGTGGAGAAGGTGCGCGACTACCTGGAAGCGCTGGAATACCGCGGGCCGGATCTGGCGGCGCGCCTGGGTGCCGCGCGGGGACTCGAGGCGGCCCGGCAGTGGGGCCCGGCCGAGGCCCTGCTGCGCGAGGCCCTAAAGGCCGGGGCCGGATCGGCCGCGGAGAAAGAAGCAGCCCAGGCCCTGCTTCGGGCCATCGAGTCGAAGTCCAAGCAATGAGGAACAACGATTTGGATCTCCTGGTACGTCCGTTCAGGCGCTTCGTGCGCGTTGCCGTGGTGGGTTTGCTGCTGGGCTGCGGATCTTTCGGCGCTGCCCGGGCCGATACGCTCACCGGGGAGGTGCGCGGCGCCGTGCTGGACGTGGACGGGGGCGTCCCGCTGGGCGGCGTGCAGATGACCCTGACCAGCGTCGACCGCGGCTGGACGCGCCAGCAGCGCACCGACGACCTGGGCAACTTCGCCTTCCTGCAGCTGGAGCCGGGCAACTACACGGTGGCGGCCGAGAATCAGGGCTACTACCCCCAGGAGAAGACGGGAGTCCTGATCCGGCTCAATCAGCCCAAGATCGTGCTCCCCCCCTTCCAGCTGCGCAAAGAGGTCCCCACGCCGACGCAGCAGATCACCCTGCAGGGAGAGCAGACGCGGACCGCCGTCATCGACCTGACCGCCACCGGGCCCGACCCGGTGGTGCTGGCCTACCTGAGCGAGCCGGGCCAGACGTCCCTGACGAGCCCGGTTGACGCTGCCATCCGCGTCACAGGTGCCGAGCGGGGCCTCTTCATCCGCAAGGCGAAGGAGGCGCAAGTTCTGTTGGCCCGCTCTGCCGACGGCCAGACGCTGGATCCCGCTGCCACCAGCCCATCCCGGGGCGCCCTCGAGCGCGCATTGGGCAAGGCCGAGGCCGTTATCCTGGCCGATGTGGCTGACGACCAGGCATTGGCGCGACGGGTGAGCATCGTTTCCCAGGGCATCCGCTCGGTTGCGTGCGTGCCGGTTGTGACCCGCGAGCGTGGCGACCAGGACCGGCGGCGGGCGGTTGGGGCGG
>JBFGHG010000379.1:0-4396 GCA_041578395.1 Acidobacteriota bacterium | reverse complement strand
GCCTGCTGGGAACGGAGAACCTGGGCCACCTCCTGCGCGAACTGATCGATCTGGCCGAGACGGACCTGGACATCAACGGCGAGGTGGTCGAAGACCTCTTCCGCGAGATCGTGGGCGCCACGGTCACCAACCTGCGCCAGCCGGTCAACGACGGCGACCTCTCCGAGGAGGCGCTGGCCCGCTACGAGATGGGCACCCACCTGCTCTCCCTGGAACAGCTCCTGCTCGAGGAACTCGACTGGCCCCCGCTGGACAAGGACGTACTGGTGGAGGCCCTGGCGGACCTCGGCCGTCAGAGCGGGTGGGACCGGATCCTCGGCGACCTGGAACGGCTGCTCGGGAACCTCCTCGAGCTGGTCGAACCGCTGGCGACGCTCCTGGAGGCGACCTTCTCGGTCCGGGTCGACGCCAGCCTCGAACGCCGCGGCAACCCGTCGCTGGAGACCCCCAACGGCGACACCACCGTCACTCAGTCCGCGCCGCTGAGCTTCTACGCCACCTGGGTGCTGCGAACCCCGACCCGCTTCGAGATCGACGAGAGCACCACGCGCATCGGACCCATCGCCGCCATCACCTACAAGAACCTCGAGCCGCACAAGATGGAAAAGGCGGCCTTCCACACGCTCTGGATCGCCGACCTGGTCGAGAGCCTGCTGCACTTCATCTCCGTCGAAGGCCACGACATCGCGGTCAACATGCTCAACGGCTTGTGGAACCTCGGAAACACGCTGGCCACGCCGCTCAACAAGGAGCAGCTGCCGAGCTGGGCCCACTGGGTGGCGATGCCGTCGATGACGATCCTGGGGGGTCTGGAAAGCGGCCGTTTCCAGGACGCCTGCGGTGACGACCCCTACCTCTGGACGATCATGCTGGGCGACGTCGGAGAAACGGTTCTCTACCGGCGCTGGACCTGGCTGGCGCGGGAGTTCGTCCTCTCGACCATGACCCTCTCCAACCACGATCCGGCGGCCTACGCCACCTGGAAGCGCGAGCGGGAGCAGCAGCCCGACCTGGTCCAGGGACAGGCGCGGATCGCCGCCATCGAGGAGGAGCTCGAAAACCCGCCCCGCGTCCCCACCTCCGACCACGTCGCCGGTTTGAAGATGGAGAAAGAGCGTCTCGAAGCCGATATCGCCAGGATCCGCTGGGAAATCCGCCAGGGAGGCCACAACCAGTTCCACGGGTTCTGCTATTTCTTCGCGGAACTGTTCGGGATGCTGCTGCCTCTGATCCTGGCCTTCACCGACCGCCTCAACTACGGCTTCGTAGGCGGCGGCCCCACCGCCGCCATGGTGGGCAAGGTCTTCGGCGGGTTCGGCATCTCCCTCGTCGCGGGGTGGTTCTCCCTCCTGCTGGCCCGTCCCATCGCCGGACAGCGTCCCGACGACGATTGGAACATGATCCTGCTCCCCGCCAAGGAGCGCTTCCTCTGGAACCCGAGAGAGCATTCCGGCGGGGAGATCACCGGGCGCGTGTTCTGGGTCGTCTTCTCCCTGGTAATCGAGTGGGCAATGCAGGGGATCTACCTGTATCTCTTCACCAACGGCAACACCTCCGGGGGCGATTTCACGGGGATACCCGGCAACTTCGAGTTCCCGGGCTATCCGGGCAACCCGGGGAACTCGCCTTACCGGTTGCCCTACCCGAGCGGCGAGGACAAGGAGTGCGTCCAGAATCCCCTCGGCATCTGGAGCCACTTCCCCAACAGCGGCCAGACCTACGCGATCGACTTCAACCACGACGCGGGCGCCGACGTGTCCAACTCTCGCACGGGGGTCGTCACGTCGCTGATCGTGGGCAATCCCAACAACAATCCGAACAACTGGAATGGAATCGAGATCATGGCGCTGCGGGTGCTGGCGGCCGGGACGACGGGCAACGGGGTATTTCCCGGCGTGCCTCCCCCCAGCCCGCCGGGCCCCTCCCCACCGGGTCCCCCGCCCGTCACCACGTATACCGACACCACGATCGCCGGGGCCGGCGCGATCGAGCCGGGCACGCTTTTTCCGCCCTACTGGGACGTGAACGGGAACCCGTGGCCGCTGCTGCCCAACCCGATGTGGCTACACCCGAGCCAGGCCATCCTTCCCGCGGGAAGCGCTTTCACCGGCGGTGTCGCCACCAACTCCACCTTCGCCTTCCTCGACCCGAGCTACGACCGGGGACTGAACGGGAGGACCTATCCCGCGGGCGCTACCTTCAGCGACGGCACGACGCCGATCCCACCCGGGGTCGTCTTCGCCCCGGACGCGCCCAATCCCCCCGCCCTTTCGACGCCCTTCTACCTGGCCGGAACCACCTTCGCCCCCATCCAACAAAACTTCACGGCCGCACCGTTTCTCACCGGTACGGCGGCAGTCGCCGCAGGGGTCCCCGGATTCTCCCCGCCCCCCGGGTCGACCTTCCTCGACGGCCGGCCCATCCCCGCGGGCGTGGATCTGCCACCGGACTGCGGAGCCAACCCGCTCTGGTTGCCGAATCCCCACCCGGCCACGCCGATGTACCTGGCCGGCACGCAATTCGTGCCGATCACCAGCAACTTGTACTTCAACGCGGGCACGGGCTTCGTATCGGTAGGCACGACGTTCCCGGCCATCCCCCCCACTCCGCCGGGAGGCGCGGCTGGCAACCTGAATGTCCAATGGATGACGCCCATGGTGTTCGCCTTCTGCGACTACGGCCACGCCATCGCCGGGTTCACCAGCATCCCGAACTTCACCTGGGCGGTGCCGCCGGGATCTGCCCCCGGGACTCCACCCGCGGTCATTCCGCTTCCCGCCGGAGCCGCCCGGGTGGCGCCTCCCGGCGAACCCGCCGGGCCGCTCACCGACGTCTTCGGCACCAGCAACAACAACGCGATTCTCGGCCGGCTGATCCCTCAGGGGCAGGTCATCATGCTGGCGGGAGACACCGGCGTCAGCGCGTACAACCACCTGCACACACACGTCACAATGGACGCGAGGATCAACCAACGGACGACCTTCACGATCCCCTTCGTCTATGCGGACGTCGTACACGGCATCCAGCACGGCTTCCGGGAAGCGCCCGAGGGCGACGGCGTCCCGCGGGCCATGACCTGGTACACGTCGAGGAACCCGTCATGAGCCCGCGAACCCTCTTCCCGGAATATGCGGTGGCGGCGGGCTCGGTGCAGATCGACAGCAGCGGCTCGGGCGGGCTGTTCCGGCTCTCGGTGTCCCGCACGATCAACAGGGGGGCGGACGAGGCCCGCCTCGAACTGGGGCGCGCGGTCGACCTCGACGTCCAGGAAGGAGAAGCGCTCGAGGTGGAGCTGGGCTACGAGGGGGAACTCACCCGTGTCTTCACGGGAACCGTGACCGGGGTGACCCACGGCCCCAGCCGCTTCTCGGTCCAGGCGCTGGGCGGACAGGACCTGCTGATGCGGACTCGGGTCGACCGCAGCTTCCAGGCCCAGAGCGCGGGCGAGATCTTCCAGGCGTTGGCCGGTGAAGCGGGAGCGGTGGTGTCGCGGGCCGAGGACGGAGTCACGCTTTCGTTCTACCTGGCGGACTCCTCCGTGAACTGCTTCGAGCACGCCCTGCGGCTCGGCTTTCACGGGGGCTGCGACCTCTACTGCGACGCCGACGGCGGACTGGTCTTCGCCCCCTTGCCCGCCCCCGCACAGCCGCGGACGCTGAGCTTCGGCGCGGAGCTGATCCGCGCCAGCCTGCACCGCACCTCCCCCGTTTCGATGCCGCAATACCTGCCGGAGAGCCCCGCTTCTTCCGGCGGCGAGGACACCTGGCTGGCGAAGGACAACTCGGGCGCGCTGGCCGAAGCGGGCGAGGGAGCCCCCCGGCTCGGCTACTCCCCGCTGATGCGGACCCAGGAACACGCCCAGGCGGCGGCCGACACGCACTGGGAGCGCCTGTTGCGCGACAGCAGCCGCGGCGGGGTGGAACTGGTGGGACTGCCCGGCCTCCAGCTCGGGGACGCGGTGCAGATCGAAGACCTTCCCGGCGGGGAGGGCGGCCTCTACCAGGTCCTCGCCGTCGAGCACCGCTTCGATTTCCGGCGCGGCTTCCGCACGCGGGCCCGGCTGGCCGCCGCCCAGGAGGGACTATGATGGAGGTGAGCATGGACACGGACGTGGTGGGCCTGCTGCAGCGGATCGTCCGCTCCGAACTCAGCAAGCTCCATTTCCCGGAGGTGGCGGTCGTCACCGCTGTGAACGCCCACGAATCGGAAGACGACGAGCACAACTACGCGTGTGACGTGAAACTCCGCAACACCGGGCTCGAACTGGCCGCCGTCCCGATCGCCACCGGGCGCATCGGCCACTCCGCGCTGCCCAACGTGGACGACCTGGTGCTGGTTCAGTTCCTGGGGGGCGACCTGCACGGCGCGGTGATCACGGGGCGCCTCTACGACGAGT
>JBFGHG010000378.1:0-4398 GCA_041578395.1 Acidobacteriota bacterium | reverse complement strand
GGTCAACGTGGCCGGCAACTACCTGGCCGGGGGCCGGCCCTCGGGACGCCACGGCAATCAGCACGCCAACATCGTCCCCTACCAGCCGTTCGAGGCGTCCGACGGCGCGTTCATGCTGGCGGTGGGCAACGACCGGCAGTTCGGACGGCTGTGCCGGCTGCTGGGGCATCCCGAGTGGGCCGACGACGAGCGCTTCCGCGAGAACTCGGCCCGCGTCGCGAACCGGGACGCGCTGGTGGCGCTGCTCGAACCCGCCTTCCGGGAAGGGACGCGCCAGCATTGGGTCGAGCGGCTGCTGGAGGCGGGCATTCCGGCCGGACCGATTCGAGGGGTCGACGAGGCGCTGGAGGACGAGCACGTCGCCGCGCGGGGACTGTTGCGGGAGCTGGGAGGATCGCGGACCGTGGGGCCGGCCCCCGGCTTTTCCGAGACCCCGCCGTGCGTCCAGCTGCCGCCGCCCGGGCTGGGGGAGCACACGCGGGAAGTCCTGCGGGACGTGCTGGGCCTGGGCGAGGCCGAGGTGGACCGCCTGGTCGAGAGCGAGGTCGTGGCGCGGCCTTCCAGGCCGTGATTTTGTCTCTACCCGTCCATCACGGGCAGGGATGCCCGTGTCACCCGTGGTTGTCGCTGTCCGTCCGCTATACTTTCTCTTTTTGGGAACACTCGAGGACACTGCAATGACGAACCGATACGACGCGGTCCTGGTCGTCTCCTTCGGCGGGCCGGAGGGGATGGACGAGGTGATGCCCTTCCTGGAAAACGTCTTGCGCGGCAAGAACGTGCCGCGGGAGCGCATGCTGGAGGTCGCCCACCACTACGAGGAGTTCGGCGGCGTCAGCCCCATCAACGGGCAGAACCGGCAGCTGATCGCGGCCCTGGAACGGGAACTGGCCGAACACGGTCCGAAGCTGCCGATCTACTGGGGCAACCGCAACTGGCACCCGCTGCTGGCCGACACCCTGCGGAAGATGCGCGACGACGGCGTGCAGCGGGCGCTGGCGTTCGTGACCGCCGCGCACTCCTGCTACTCCGGCTGCCGGCAGTACCGCGAAGACATCCAGCGGGCGCAGCAGGAGGTCGGTGAGGGCGCGCCGGAGGTCGACAAGATCCGCGTTTTCTACAACCACCCCGGCTTCATCGAAGTCAACGCCGAGCGGGTCGCCGAGGCGCTCCAGCAGCTCTCGCCGGAACAACGCGACGGCGCCCTGCTGCTGTTCACCGCCCACAGCGTCCCGCTGGCGATGTCCGAGAACAGCGACTACGAGGTGCAGCTGGAGGAGTCGTGCCGGCTGGTGGCCGAGTGGCTGGGCCGCGAGAAGTGGGAGCTGGTTTACCAGAGCCGCAGCGGACCTCCCCAGCAGCCCTGGCTCGAGCCGGACGTCTGCGATCGGCTGGAGGAGCTGAAAAAAGAAGGCGTCCAGGCCGTGGTCATCTCGCCGATCGGGTTCATCTCCGACCACATGGAGGTCCTCTACGACCTGGACACCGAAGCCCGCGAGGCGTGCGAGGAGCTGGGAATCGAGATGGCGCGGGCCGGCAGCGCCGGAATCCATCCCAAGTTCGTGTCCATGATTCGAGAACTGATCGCGGAGCGGACGGGGGACGTCACCGAACGCCGGGCGCTGGGCGACCGCGGACCCAACCACGACGTCTGCCCGCCCGACTGCTGCAAATACACGCCCCGGAGACCCGGGGCTCATCCGGGCGTCACCGCCCGCGAGGGGAGCGCATGATCTTTCAAACCGACTTTCTCGAGGGGCGGGCGGCCCTGGTCACCGGAGGCGGCACCGGCATCGGCCGGGTGATCAGCACCGAACTGGCCCGCCACGGCGCCCACGTCGCCATCACCAGCCGCGACCCGGAACATCACGCCGAGGCGGTGGCCGAGATCGAGGGCCTGGGCTCCAAGGCGCTGGCGCTGCAGGGCGACGTGCGCGACCCGGAGCAGATGGAGCAGGTGGCCGGGCGCGTGAAGGAGGAGTGGGGATCGCTGGACGTGCTGGTCAACAACGCGGCCGGCAACTTCCTCTGCCCGGCCGAGAAACTCTCGCCCAACGGCTGGCGGTCGGTGGTGGACATCGTCCTGAACGGCACCTTCGTGGCCAGCAAGGCCGTGCTCCCGCACATGAAGGAGCAGGGGGGCGGCAACATCGTCAACATCGGCGCCACCTACGCCTGGCTGGCCGCGCCTTTCGTGTCGCACTCGGGGGCGGCCAAAGCGGGCGTGATCAACCTGACCCGCTCGCTGGCCGTGGAGTGGTCCCGCTACGGGATCCGCGTCAACTGCGTCACTCCCGGTCCGATCGACGAGACGGAGGGGGTCCGGCGGCTGGTAGTGGACGAGAAGCGAAAAGAGGCGATGCTGGGCAAGATCCCGCTGCACCGGCTGGGCCGACGGGAGGAGATCGCCTGGGCCATCCTGTTCCTGATCTCCCCGGCGGCGGCCTACGTCACCGGCGAGAACCTGGTGGTCGACGGCGGCCTCTGGCTGGGGGCCAGCTCACACTTCTAGGGTTCGCCGGGGGACCCCGTTTCAGTGGCGGCTCCTGCTACAATGTGGCGAGCCGATGAACTTCCACCCCATCGTCGACAGCTGGTTCCGGGAACGCTTCGGCGACCCCACTCCGCCCCAGCGGGAGGGCTGGCCGCTGATTCAGGACGGCAAGGACGTTCTGATCGCCTCGCCGACCGGCTCCGGCAAGACCCTGGCCGCCTTCCTGTGCGCCATCGACGGTCTGGTCCGGCAAGGCCTGAACGGCGGCCTCGAGGACCAGACGCAGGTCCTGTACGTATCGCCGCTCAAGGCGCTGGCCAACGACGTGCAGCGCAACCTGCTCGACCCGCTGTCGGAGATCGGACAGGCGGCCCAGGGCACGGGGCTCGAACTCCCCGAGATCCGTCCGCTGGTGCGAACCGGGGACACCCCCAGCCACCACCGTCAGAAGATGCTGGACCGGCCGCCCCACATCCTGGTCACCACCCCCGAGTCGCTCTACATCCTGCTCACCAGCCGCCGCGGGCGCGAGATGCTCTCCCCGATCCGCACGGTGATCGTGGACGAGATCCACTCCGTCGCGCAGAGCAAGCGGGGGTCGCACCTGGTGCTCTCGCTGGAGCGCCTCGAACACCTCTGCGGGACGAAACTGCAGCGTATCGGCCTGTCGGCCACCCAGAGGCCGATCGACCGCATGGCGGAGTTTTTGGCCGGCGACCGCAAGGCGCCGCACGTCATCGACGTCGGACACAAACGGGAGATGGACCTGGGCATCGAGGTACCCCGCAGTGAACTGGGGGCGGTCGCCTCGCACGAGGTGTGGGGCGAGATCTACCAGCGCATCGCCGAACTGGCCGAGCAGCACCGCACCACCCTGGTCTTCGTCAACACCCGGCGGCTGGCCGAGCGGATCACCCATCACCTGGGCGAGATCCTGGGCCAGGACCGGGTAGGCGCGCACCACGGCAGCCTCTCCAAGGAGACGCGGCTGAAGGTCGAAGGCCTGCTCAAGGCGGGACAGCTCAAAGTCGTGGTGGCGACCGCCTCGCTGGAGCTGGGGATCGACGTGGGCGCCATCGAACTGGTTTGCCAGATCAGCTCCCCACGCTCGATCGGACTGTCGCTGCAGCGGGTGGGCCGCTCGGGGCACTGGAAAGGCGCCACGCCCAAGGGACGCTTCTTCCCCACCAGCCGCGACGACCTGCTGGAGTGCGCCGCGCTGGTGTGGAGCATCCGGCGGGGCGAGCTCGACCGGCTGCGCATTCCCCGCCAGCCGCTGGACGTGCTGGCCCAGCAGGTCGTGGCGGCCGCGGCCGCCGAGCCCTGGAGCGAAGACGAACTGTTCGCGCTGGTGCGCCGCGCCAGCCCTTACCGGGAGATGAGCCGCGAGGCCTTCGACGAACTGCTGGCGATGCTGTCCGAAGGGATCACCACCCGGCGGGGCCGCCGCGGCACCTACCTGCACCGCGACCGGGTCAACGGCAAGATCAAGGCCCGGCGGGGCGCCCGTCTGGCGGCCATCACCTCGGGCGGGGCCATCCCCGACATCGCCAACTTCATCGTCAAGGCCGACCCCGAGGACATCGTGGTGGGCGACCTGGACGAGGACTTCGCGGTGGAAAGCTCGCGCGGGGACATCTTCCTGCTGGGCAACGCCTCCTGGCGCATCCGCCGCGTCGAAGCGGGCGTGGTGCGGGTCGAAGACGCCCACGGAGCCCCGCCCAACGTTCCCTTCTGGCGAGGCGAAGCTCCCGGCCGGCTCCGCTCCGCTCCTCCTCGCGTCGTTCCGGGCGGATGCCCTCGCGGCCGCGCTCGAGCTCGCGCCCGCGCCGCCGCGCTACCTCATCCTCCGGCGCGGCGCCGCCCTCCCCGACGAGCGCCTGCGCGCGGAGCTCGACCAGATC
>JBFGHG010000377.1:0-4401 GCA_041578395.1 Acidobacteriota bacterium | reverse complement strand
TGACCTGCTGGGGACGCTGGTTGGGGGCCAGCAGGTGCAGCAGGACGGGGACCCGGCCCCCGGCCAGACGGGGGGTCTCGGCCAGTCCGAACATCTCCTGGATGCGCACGGCCAGCACCGGCGGGCGGCCTTGCTCGTAGAGCAGGCGGATGCGGCTGCCGCTGGGCGCCTGGATCCGCTCGGGCGCCTCCCGCTCCAGGGCGCGCTGCTGCCGGAAGGAGAGCAGGCCCCGCAGGTGATCGAGCAGCGGGAGGCGGCGCAGTTGTGCGAAGGAGCGTTTGCCGGCGGCCAGGGTGGGCAGCAGCTCGCGCAGTTGTGTGTCGTCGAAGGGCGGCAGCTCGAGTTCGGGCATCTCGCCGGCCAGCCACCGCAGCCGGGCCAGAAACGAGGCGGTCTCCGGGCGCGTCAGGTCCAGGGCCCGGTCGAGCCGGTCCCCGGCGGCTGCGGCGAGCACCTCCGCGGCGCGGTCGGCGGGTGCCCGTACTGCTTTTTCCTCGATCACCAGATCGGCGAAGCGGGTCCGCCTCAGCGCCAGCACCCGCTCCCGGACGGGATCGAACTCCACGTCGACCGAGGTTTCGAGCTGTTTGGCCGGAATCCATTCGCGCTCGAAGCTGGAGGCCCGGCGGACGAGGGCTTCGCTGCGCAGCCCGGGGGCGGCGTCGCTCACCTCGACGGCCACCAGTAACTCTGCCTGGCGCACGCCGCTGCTGCCGGTCAGCTGGACACCCCGGCCTCCCACCATGACGCCTCGCCGGTCGCCAGGGCCGCGTCGGCGCACCAGCCGGTCGGGAAAGGCCGCCAGCAAAGCCTGCTGAACGGCTTCGTGCTCCTCCGGACCACCCCCCGGAGGAGCGCCCGTCACCCGCCCCAGCCCGCGCAGCAGATGCTCGCGGACGCGCTGCAGGTGGCGGGCGGCGGTGCGGTCCAGATCGGGTGCGGCGCGAGGGTTTTCCAGGCGATCCAGCGCCGGCTCCAGGTCGCAGCGGCGGCTGGGCGGGTCCCGATCACCAGCCCGGAACGGGTCGCGCTCGTGCAGCCAGGCGCACAGCAGGGCGGTCCGCCGGGGCGCTGCAAGCCGCGCCCCTTCCAGCAGCAGCCGGGACAGCCGGGGGTGCAGCGGCAGCCGTGCCATTCGCCGTCCCAGCGAGGTAATGCTCCCCCGCTGGGTCGCTCCCAGCCGCTCGAGCAGCTCCCGGGCGCGCTCCAGAAACGCCTCCTCGGGCCGTTCGAACCAGGGAAAAGCCGCAGGGTCCGGCTCGCCCCCTTCCAGCAGTTGCAGGAACGCGCCGGAGAGATCGACGCGCGTCACCTCGGGCGGCGTCCGTGCCTGCAGTCCCCGGTGCTCGTGCTCGCTCCAGAGGCGGTAGACGTGGCCGGGCCCCTCGCGGCCGGCGCGGCCTGCCCGCTGGCGGGCGGAGTCGCGGCTGACGCGCGTCAGTTCCAGCCGGTTCAGGCCGCGCCCCGGATCGAAGCGCAGCAGCTTGACCAGTCCGCTGTCGACGACGGTCCGCACCCCTGCCACCGTGACCGAGGTCTCGGCCACGTTGGTCGCCAGCACGACCCGGCGGCGCTGCTGCGGTCGCAGCGCGCGGTCCTGCTCGCCGGCGGACAAATCTCCGAACAGGGGAGCCAGTAGCAGGCCGTGTTCGGTGGCGAGGGGCTGCAGGCTTCGCTGTGCCTGCCGGATCTCGCCGACTCCGGGAAGAAACACCAGCAAATCGCCGCCGTCCCCCTCCAGCGCCAGCCGGACGGCCCGCGTGACCCGGCCCGCCAGCCGGCGGGTGTCGGTGAGGTCGCCGGAGGCGGGCAGGTAGCGGGTCTCGAGGGGAAAGAGCCGGCCTTCCGACTCCAGCCGCGGGCAGTCCCCCAGGAAGCGGCAGATCGGTTCGGGGTCGAGCGTGGCCGACATCACCACGATCCGCAGTTCCCGGCGCACCTGCCGCTGCAGCTGGCGCACCAACGCCAGCGCCAGGTCGGAGTTCAGGTTCCGTTCGTGAAACTCGTCGAAGACCACCGCCTCGGCCCGTTCCAGAAACGGGTCGGCCTGCAGGAAGCGCAGCAGCACGCCCTCGGTGACCACCAGGATGCGCGTGTTCCGGCTCGCCTGGCGGTCGAAGCGCACCTGGTACCCCACCTCGCGGCCCAGCTGCCAGCCGTTTTCCTGGGCGATGCGACGGGCAGCGGCACGGGCGGCCAGCCGCCGCGGTTCCAGCACGATGATCCGTCCGCGGCCGGCGAGTCCGGCGCAGAGCAGGGCGGGGGGGACGCGGGTGGTCTTCCCGGACCCGGTAGGCGCCCGCAGCACCGCCGAGGGGCCTTCCCGCAGCGAGGCGGTCAGCTCCGGCAGCATCTCGTCGATGGGAAGCGCGACCCGCACGAGGCCCATCTTACCGGGACTCGGCGTGTGCGAGAATGGCGGGGTGCGCCTGGATCGAACCACGCTCGGACTGTCCGCCGGGCACTTCTTCATCGACTGCTACTCGGGGATGTTGGGGGCGTTTCTGCCCTTCCTGCACCGGGAGCTGGGCATCTCGTTGACGCAGGCCGGCATTCTGGGCGGAGTGCTCATCTTCTCCAGCTCTTTTCTGCAGCCGGTCTACGGCTACCTCTCCGACCGGCTGCAGCACGGCGCCTTCGTGGCCCTGGCGCCGGCCGTGGCAGGGGTGTTCATCTCCTCGCTGGGACTGGCGCCCAACTTCGGCGTGCTGCTGGTCCTGGTCCTGCTGGGCGGGGCGGGCGTCGGGGTGTTTCACCCGCAGGGGACGGCGCTGGCTTCCCGCGGCCGGCGCCACGCCGGATTCCGCCTTTCTTTTTTCATCACCAGCGGAATGATCGGCTACTCGCTGGGGCCGTGGCTGATCACCGAGGTCATCGCGCGCCTGGGCCTCGATCAGAGCTACTGGGCCGCGCTGCCGGGAGTCGCGGTGAGTCTGCTGCTGGTCTGGCGGGGACCCCGGTTGGTCCGGCGGCCGGTGACGCAGCAGGCCCGGCGGATCTGGGGACAGATGCGCCGCCGCACGCGTCCCATCCTGGTCCTCTTCTGGCTGGTGGTGCTGCGCTCCTCCGTGCACCTCTCCCTGGTCAGCTTCCTCCCCTTGTTGATGACCGGCCGGGGCTTCAGCGAACTGGCCGGCGCGCAGCTGCTGACGTTGTTCATCTTCGCGGGAGGGCTGGGCGGCTTCCTGGGAGGGACGCTGATGGACCGGTTCGGGGGCAAGCGGGTGATCGTGATCTCGGCCTTCTCCTACGCTCCGGTGCTGGCCGGCTTCCTGCTGTTTCCGGGATTCTGGTCGATCGTGCTGCTGGCGGCAGGCGGAGGGATCCTCTTTCTGACGGCGCCGGTCAACGTCGCCATGGCGCGGCGCATGGTGCCGGAAGGGGCCGGGACCGTGTCGGCGCTGATGATGGGGTTCGCCTGGGGCGTGGGAGGGGTGGCGGTGCCCCTGGTGGGCGTGGCCAGCGAATGGATCGGACTGTCGACGGCGCTGCTGGCGCTGGTGATCGGCAACGTGTTGGCGGCGCCGCTGGCCCTTTCGCTGCCCGGCGTCGTCGAGGAGCCCGGAGAGTGGGCCGATCAACCGGTTGCCTGAGCGGCCGCGCGGGCCCTCATCCGGGCTTCGTGCCGCCGCAGGGCCTGGAGAAACTCCTCCGGATAGCGCAGGGAACTGGCGGTGAGCCGCCGCAGAAAACCGCTGACCGCCCGGTGCGACAGGTCCTGCGGCGCCCGCAGGAAGTCCGCGATCGGAGGGGCGGCTACGGCGCGTGGCCAGGTGGAGGCGGTCACGGCCCAGGGCGTCCTGCCGGGTCCTCCAAAGGCCGCTGCAGGCCAGGAGCGGTCGCGGGCAAACGGACGCGAAGGCCGCCGCAGGGGCGGTTCCCCGTGCATTTCCAGTACGACCTCACCCAGCCACCGCGCAACCGGCACCGAGACCGCGTTGCCGACCAGCTTCCAGCGGTGTCCGCGTCTCGCCACGCGCTCTGCCGGCTCGGTCCAGCCCGGCGGGAATCCCTGCAGGCGCTCCGCGTCCTCGATCCCGGGGCTGACGATCCGGCCGCCCGGAAGCCAGACGCCGGGGGGGGAGGGAATTCCCAGCGAGGAACCGCCCTTCAGCGTGGGCACGGCCCCTACTGCCCAGCCCAGCCCCCGTGTCCCCTCGGTCCAGTAGAACCCGCATCCGCCGACGTACGAGGCAGGGCGGGAAGGGGCGCGCTCTTCGGCGAACAGCGCCACCTCCGGCCGGCTCTCCAGGCCGGCCACGAGATAGACTCGTTTCCGACGCTGCGGCAGCCCGAAGGCCCGCGTGTCCACCACCCGGTAGGCCCAGTAGTACCCGAGTCCCTCGAGCCGCCGCGTAAGCCAGCGCATGGCGCTCCCCCGCTCGAGCTGCAGCATGAAGG
>JBFGHG010000376.1:0-4431 GCA_041578395.1 Acidobacteriota bacterium | reverse complement strand
GGATACCCGCCAGCCGGCTGACGATCTCCCGGGCCGGCGGCTTGAGGGTGGCCTTGCCGAAGTCGAACAGGATGTCGGGGAGGTTCAGGATCAGCCCGCGGGACGACTCCTTGATCTCCACGACGGTGCTGAGCGCGTCCCGCAGACGGCGCTGCGACTCGGTCAGCTCCTGCTCCGTCTCCTGGATGCGGTCGCGGGCGTCGGCCAGACCGCGCTGGGCCAACTCGGCCTCGCGCTGGGCGCGTTCCGCTTCGTCACGGGCGCGGCGGGCGCGGGCTTCGGCCTCGGCCGCCCGCTCGGCGGCCGCACGGGCGTTCTCCAGCGCCTGCTCGCGGGCGCGCTGCTCCATTTCGAGCTGCAGCTGCCGGCGTTCGGTTTCCAGCCGGGCCCTTTCGGCTTCCGACTGGGCCTGGTCGATGCCCGCCTGCAGACTGCTGATCTGCTGGGCGTTGGCGTCCCGCTCGGCTTTCAGGGCCGCCTCGAAGGCCCGCTCCTTGGCCAGCTGTTCGGCCTCCACGGCCAGCCGGACCACCTTGTGACCCAGCAGCAGCAGATTGCCGCCTCCCACGTTGCGTTCGACGGCGTTTTCGGCCTCCTGCAGGGCGTCCAGCGCGGCGGCGAACTCGTCGGCAGCGAAGGTCTCCGCCTCGACGCGGCGCGCCAGCTCCACGGCGGTGCGGGCTTCACCCACGTGCGGGCGGATCTTCTCCCGGATTTCCGGTACGTCGTGCAGGCTCTCGCGCCAGGCGTTGTAAATGCCGTCGTAGCCGCGGTACTTGATCGTGGAGCTGCTCACCAGGCCGATGTTGCGGGCCGGCCGGACGTTTTCCACCACCACGAAGCGGCTGGGCGTCTTGACCAGGAAGTGCGGTTCGGCGGAGACGAACATCCCGAACGTGCTCAGGTTGGTCGAGACGTTCAGCTTGCTGCGGTTGCCGTCCAGGATGAATTCACCCAGGTTGGCCGTGATCCCCTCGGGTGACACGACCCACAGGACGTAGGTGTTGTAGTCGCCGCCGAAGTAGCGGGCGGGCTTCATCTCGTCCAGCTCGACTTCGATTTCGGTGATGCCCTTCTTGCGCTCCACCTTCGCCTCGCCGCTGGAACGCGGCAGGCGTTCCGTGCCCCGGAACTTCACCGAGATGGTCGGCCCCTCGGGGTAGGTGATGGCCAGGGTGTTTCGAACCTGATTCTCCGGTTGCGCCGGCAGCATCCCGGCCACCGCCAGTAGTACGAGTACGGGAAGAACCCGTGTCCACGATTTCATTGTCTTCGACCTCCATTTGCTCGCTGTCGCGCCCCGTGGGGAATTCCCTCCCGGGGGATGTATTTCCGCATCTGGCACTACGTTGCAAGGCGAGTGCCAATGCGGAACGGTGATGTCCGATCTCGGATAACTGATTGTATCAGAATAACTTGTACTCAGTGGTCGAGCGTCGTGTCCGACCCAGGTCGCCCCCTTCCGCCGGACTCTCCAGGGAGAAATTCCCCACTGTTGGCGCCTGCACGCAGAGTAAGACGCGGCCGGCGGGCGCCCGGTTGCAAATGCCTGACTGGGTGCCTAGACTCTCGCCCGGGGCCGAGGCTGTACTGGAAAGAGGCGTCCGATTGCGTAGACCGTTTCGAGTGGGAAGGAATTGTGACGCCTGGTGCACGCGCTGCCGGGAAGTCACCGAACACACCATCATCGCGCTGGTCGAGGGGCTGCCCAAACGAGTGGAGTGTTTTGCCTGTGGAGGGCAGCACAATTACCGGCTCCCCAACGGCGCTTCCTCTGCCTCCGGCGCTCGTTCCGGCGGTTCCACCCGCCCCCGCGCCCCCCGCGCCGAACCGGCCCGCTGGCAGTTCCGCATGGCGGAGAAAGCCGGCGGCGGCGCCGAGTCGAAGGCCTATTCGATCTCGGAGAGCTTCGAGGAAGGGGAAGTCATGGACCACTCCTCCTTCGGAGTCGGCATCGTGGAGAAAGTCCTGCCCGGAGACAAGATCGAAGTCCTCTTCTCCTCCGGCAAACGCCTGCTGGTCCATCGAAGGTAGCGGGGTCACAGCTATCGAATATCGTTTTCGCCATAGTCACGGCACGATTTCGGGAGCGGTCGTCCCCGGGCCACCCAGTTTCGATATTCGATAGCGTTGACCCCGGGTATTTGAAACGTCTGGGACGGGGGCTTCGTCCTTAAGAGCAGTTGCGGGAGACGGCGAGTCGAAACGCGGGACTGGCATGCGCTGCGAATGTTTGGATTTCCGAAAGCTGCCCGGGCAAAACCCGCTGTTTCTGGCCTACCTCTTCGACTTCCCACGCGTCCATGACTTCTTCACGCCGCCGGCGACCGACCCCCAATCCCGAGCGAGCCAGGTGCTCGAACGTCACGGCTTCCCGCGCCACACGCTGATCTCCGCCCTCGAGGCCTTCAACCGGCGGGCTGGCTGCGGCGACCAGACTCTCGCGCAGCTGGAGCTGCTGGGCCGTGACGGGACCGTGGCGGCGGTCAGCGGACAGCAGGTGGGCCTGTTCGGCGGCGCGTCCTACACGCTGTACAAGGCCGCCTCGGCGGTGCGCCAAGCTTCCCGCCTGCGCGAGGCCGGCATCGCGGCCGTTCCCGTCTTCTGGCTGGCGGCGGACGACTCGGACTTCGACGAGGTCCGCTCGGCGTCGTTCGTGGGACACGACGGCCGGCCCGTCCGGCTCTCGCACGCCGACACCCGGGCCAGCCGCGAGACGATGGCGGGTTGGGCACCGCTGCAGCCGGACGAGCAGCTGAACAGCCTGGAGACGGCCTGGGACGGCTTTCCCTTCGCCGCCGGCACGATCCAGCTGCTTCGGAATTGCTACCAGGAGGGCCGCAGCTTCCGCGACGCCTTCGCGCGGCTGATGAGCGAAACCTTCCGCGAGCAGGGCCTGATCCTGCTCGACTCGACCGACCCGGCGCTGCGCAGCCGGCTGGGGGCGTTCCTGGAGATCGCCGTCCTGGAGCGGGAAACGGTCGTCGGACGCCTCCTGGAACGGTCCCGCGACCTGCGCGAGGCCGGATTCGAGCCGCAGGTGGCGGTGGACGAATCCGAGACGCTCCTTTTCTGGGTGGACGGTCAGCAGCGCTACAAACTGGAGTTCCGCAACGGCCGCTACCAGGCCAAGAAGTCCGCCCACCGCCGCTTCTCTCCCGACGAGCTGGCCCGGGTGGCCCGCGAGGAGCCGGAGCGCCTCGGCTTCAACGCTCTCCTGCGCCCGATCCTTCAGGACTTCCTGCTCCCCACCGCCGTCTATTTCGGGGGCCCCGCCGAAGTCGCCTACTTCGCCCAGGTCGACGCCATTGCCGGACTCTGGAACGTGAAGCCGCTGATCCGCCCCCGCTCCGGGTTCACGATGGTGGACCGCAAGAGTCAGCGGCTGCTGGAGAAGTACGGGCTGAGCGTCGAGGAGGTCCTGCTCAGCAGCCAGCACCAGCTGGCGGAGAGAATCCTCCGCCAGGGGGACGAGGAGGAGGTGCTGACGCTCTTCTCGGACCTCGATTCGGGGGTCGCCGCGAAGGCGGAGGCGCTGCGCGGCCGGCTGCAACGGATGGACCCTCCGCTGGTCGACATGCTGGACAACGCCCTCTCCAAGGTGTCCTACCAGATCGAGAAGGTCCAGTCCCGCTTCGTCGCCAACCGCAAGAACCAGGCTCCGCACCTGGAGGGACACCTGTCCCACCTCGCGCAGCGGCTCCATCCCGGGGGAGGCCTGCAGGAACGCCACTACGCGTTCCCGCAGCTGCTGGCCGAGGAAGGCCCGGAGATCGTCCGGCGGGTGCTCGAGCAGTGCGCCGCCGACTGCCCCTCCCACCACGTCTGTCATCTGTAGCCCAGGAGACGCTCGATGCTGCGATCGCCCCGTGTCGTGCCCCTGCTCGCGATGCTCATGCTCCCGCCGTCCGCCGCCGGCGCGGCGGAACTGGAGACCATCGAACTGGAGGTCGGCCCCTGGGTCTTCCAGGCCCGCGCGGCCGGCCCGGCCGACGGCGAGCTGGTCCTGCTGCTGCATGGATTCCCGCAGACCTCCTACTCCTGGCGGCACCAGCTGAAGGCACTGGCGCAGGCCGGCTACCGCGCGGTGGCGCCCGATCTGCGCGGCTACAGCCCGGGCGCCCGACCGGCCGAGGTCGACGAGTACGCGATGCCCAAGCTGGTGGGAGACGTGATCGGCTTTGCCGACGCGCTGGGACGCGAAAGCTTCCACCTGGTGGGGCACGACTGGGGCGGGGCGATCGCCTGGATCACGGCTACCGGCTTTCCCGAGCGGGTGCGGACGCTGACGGTCCTCTCCACCCCGCATTTCGCCGCCTTCGGCGCGGCGCTGGCCGACCCCGAGTCGGAGCAGTCGAAACGCTCCGCTTATTTCGAGGCGTTCGGAGCGGAAGGAGCCGAGGAGCGGTTCCTGGCCGACGAAGCCGCCAT
>JBFGHG010000375.1:0-4435 GCA_041578395.1 Acidobacteriota bacterium | reverse complement strand
TCCAGGTTGACGCAGCCCCCGTACCCCATCTTCCGCAGCTGCTCGAAGATCTCGGGCACCGGCATCTTGCCCCGGCCCACCACGCACTGGCTCTCCCGGTCGGAGAAGGACTCTAGGTCCTTCATGTGCATGTCCAGCAGCCGGCTGCCCGCCCGCTCGATCGACTCCACCACGTCGGCGCCGGTCCGAACCGTATGACCCACGTCGATGCACAGCCCCACCCGCGGGTCCATCTCCTCGATCACCTCGAGGGCGTCGGCGGGGGCGGGGAAGTGGGGGTCCTCCGGCCCGTGGTTGTGGATGGCCACCGCGATGCCGTACTCCTTCACGAACCGCTCGATCCGGGGCAGCGTCTGCGCGGTGGGAGCGATCACCATCAATGGCATGCCCGCGTGGCTGGCGTATTCGAAATAGCGGCGGACGTCCTCGTCGTCGTCCTTCTGCAGGGTGATCGTTCCGCCCCCCACGATCTCGAGCCCGGCCTCCTCGAATTCGCGCCGGCCGGCCCGCAGCTGCTCGGGCGTGTCGTCGTAGGCGAGGTGAAAGGACTTCACGTTGACGGGGCGCACGCCCAGCTCCCGTATGATTTCGATGGCCCGGGCGCGCGAGAACCTGCGCAGCGAATAGCTGGCGACCCCCAACCGAAACTTCACCGGCTCGGGGCCGGCCCGTCCGCCGAAGGCACAGCTCCAGGCCCCGCCCAGGGCGGCGGCCGAAGCCAGAAACGCGCGGCGGCCCAGTCGAGTGTCCGTCATCCCGTTCTCCTCACACCGTCTCCGGAACCACGTAGGGTTCCCGGTAGGCCCGCGACAACAGCGCGTTGGCCTCCTCGTCCTCGAAGCGCTCGTTGGCCGGATCGAATTGCAGCGACCGACCCACGCGGTAGGAAACGTTCGCCAGGTGGCACAGCGTCGCGCTCTTGTGTCCCTCCTCGAGGCTGCAGTTGAGGAGGCTCGAGTCGCGAGCCCGCACCGCCTCGACGAAGTTGCGGTAGTGGTCGCCGCCGGCCCTGGCGTGGGGGCCCGGCTCCCGCTTTCTCCCCAGAAACACCCTCCAGCTGGAGTAGCTGTCCACGACCATGTACCCCTCCGAGCCGTAGAAGATCACGCCCACCGTGTTGTCCTCCCCCTCGCCGATGCCCCCCTCGTGGTTGCTGATCCAGTGGCGGACTTCGAACTGCAGGATCTTGCGGCGGCCCGCGCCGTCGGGCGGATACTCGAACTGCGCGTGCTGGACGTTGGGGGTCTCCTGGTCGTCGTCGAACATCACGTGCCCGCCCATGGAGCTGACCTTCACCGGGTGCGCGTCCAGCCCCAGGCCCCAGCGGGCGATGTCCATCTGGTGGACGCCCTGATTGCCGATGTCGCCGTTGCCGAAGTCCCAGTACCAGTGCCAGTTGTAGTGGAAGCGGTTGGGCTGGAAGGGCTGCTCGGGCGCGGGCCCCAGCCACAGGTCGTAGTGGACGCCCTCGGGGACCGGCTCGACCGCGGAGCGCCCGATCGTGTCGCGCCACTTGTAGCAGAGGCCCTTGGCCATGTAGACCTCTCCCAGCTGACCCGATTGCAGGAACTCGACGGCCCCCTGCATGGCGGTGGAGCTTCTCATCTGATGTCCCACCTGCACGATCCGCCCGGAGCGGCGGGCGGCCGCGATCATTTGCCGCCCCTCCCAGACGTTGTGGCTGACGGGCTTTTCCACGTAGACATCCTTGCCCGCCTGGCAGGCCCAGATGGTGGCCAGGGCGTGCCAGTGGTTGGGGACGGCGAAGCTGACGGCGTCGACGTCCGGGTTCTCGAGGAGACGCCGCAGGTCGGTGTAGGCCGCGGGTTCCCTCCCTCCGCGTTCCTGTATGCCCCGGGAGCACTCCGCCAGTACCGACTCGTCGATGTCGCAGACCGCCACCACTTCCACTCCCGGTTGAGACTCAAAGCCCCTCAGGTGCGCCCGGCCCTGGCCGCGCAGGCCGACCACCGCCACCTGAAGGCGGTCGTTGGCGCCCCAGCTGGTCTCCGACAGGATGGCGGGCGCCGCTGCCGCTGCCGCTGCCGAGCGTCCGATGAATTGACGACGATTGATGGTTGCCATGATGATAGCCTCGCTTTTTCGAGTTCGACCCCTCGATCCGACTCCATTGTAGAAGCCGCGAAGGGGGAGTCAAAACGGAGAACTGCGATGCGGATGAACGAGCCGATCCGGATTTCGTCGGAGGACGAGCTGGACGACCTCCTTTCCGATCCCTACCCGGAGGACATCGACTGGGCCCGGCAGCTGCGAGGCGACGTTCTGGTGCTGGGGGCGGGCGGAAAGATGGGGCCGACGCTGGTTCGGCGCATAGCCCGGTCGCTGGCGGTTGCCGGGTCGTCCCACCGGGTGCGGGCGGTCTCCCGCTTTTCGCGGCCGGAGATCCGCGCCGGGCTCGAGGCGGAGGGCGCCGACACGATCGTGGCCGATCTGCTCGACCCCGGGGCCTTCTCCCGGCTGCCCGACTGCGAGTCCGCCCTCTGGCTGGTCGGCTCCAAGTTCGGCAGCCAGGGACGTCCGGACCATACCTGGGCCACCAACGCCTATCTGCCCGGGCGGATGATGCAGCGCTATCCGGACGCGCGCGTCACAGTCCTGTCTACCGGCAACGTCTATCCGCTGGTGGCGCCCGGGACGGGAGGCTGCGGCGAAGAGCATCCGGCCGCGCCGGTCGGCGAGTACGCCGAGTCGTGCCTGGGAAGGGAGCGGGTCGTCGAGTACTTCTCCCGCCGCAACGGCACGCGGGTCACGATCCTGCGCCTGAACTACGCCGTGGAGGCGCGCTACGGAGTGCTGCTGGACGTCGCCCGGCGGGTGTGGGAGGGCGAGCCGGTCCCGCTCGAGATGGGATACGTCAACGTGATCTGGCAAGGGGACGCCAACTCGGCCTGTTTCCGGTCGCTGGCTCTGGCCGAGAGCCCCCCGCTGGTGCTGAACCTGACGGGGGAGGAGGTGCTCTCGGTGCGGGAGCTGGCGGAGGAGTTCGCGGCTCGGCTCGGGCGAGAAGCCCGGTTCGAGGGCAGGGAATCGCCGACCGCCCTGCTCAGCGACGCCCGCCGCTGCCGCGAGCTGTTGGGTCCTCCACACATGCCCCTCGATGCGGTCCTCGGCCTGGTGGCCGACTGGGTGCGCCACGGCGGTCCCACGCTGGGCAAGCCGACCCGCTTCGAGGTCCGGGACGGGAAGTTCTGACGGTGACGATCGACCGGCTCCGCAAACTCCTGCTGCACGGCCAGGTGATTCCGGCCCACCCGCTCGCCCTGACGGCCGGCCGCCGCCTGGACGAACGGCGGCAGCGCGCCCTGACCCGCTACTACCTGGCCGCGGGCGCTGGAGGGCTGGCGGTGGGCGTGCACACCACCCAGTTCGAAATTCACGAGCCGGATTGCGGGCTCTACCAGCCGGTCCTGGAACTGGCCCGCGAGGAGGCTCGCCCAGGGGGGGCGGTCCTGGTCGCGGGAGTCGTGGGGGACACCCGTCAGGCGGTGGCGGAAGCGTCGCTGGCCCGCGACCTGGGCTACGACTGCGCCCTGGCGAGTCTGGCGGGCCTGGACCGGGCCGGCGAACAGGAGCTGGTGGAGCACTGCACCCGGATCTCCGAGGTGCTGCCGCTGTTCGGCTTCTTCCTGCAGCCGGCGGTGGGGGGCCGGGTGCTCGGGTACGGCTTCTGGCGGGCCCTGGCCGAGGTCGAACGCCTGGTGGCCATCAAGATCGCCCCCTTCGACCGCTACCGGACGCTGGACGTCGTCCGGGCCGTCGGGGAATCGGGCCGGGCGGGCAAAGTCGCGCTGTACACCGGCAACGACGACCACATTCTGCTGGACCTGCTGACCCCGTTCCCCTGCCGGAGCGGGACGCTTCGCATCGTGGGCGGGCTGCTGGGGCAGTGGGCGGTCTGGACGCGGACGGCCGTGGAGCTCTTCGAGCGCGTCCGGGAGTGCGCACGCTCGGGCGTCGCCGTCCCGGTCCAACTGCTCCAAACGGCGCAGGAACTCACTGACGCCAACGCGGCCATCTTCGACGCGGCGAACGGGTTTGCCGGGTGCATCCCCGGAATTCACGAGGTGTTGCGCCGGCAGGGCCTGCTGGCGGGGAACTGGTGCCTGGACCCGGCGGCCGGGCTGTCGCCGGGGCAGGTGGAGGAGATCGAGCGGGTCTCGAGCGCCTACCCGCACCTGGCCGACAACGAGTTCGTGCGGCGGGGGTTGGAGGGCTGGTGAGACTGAGGGTGCGCGAAGTCCGGTGCTACGAGCGGAACATCCGGTTCCGCACGCCCTTCCGCTTCGGCGTGGTGACCCTGCGGGAGGCGCCGCAGCTGTTCGTGCGGGTGCGGGTCGAAACGGAGGGGGGTGCCGGGGGCTGGGGCTGCGCGGCGGAACTGCTCTCGGCCAAGTGGTTCGACAAGAACCCCGCC
>JBFGHG010000374.1:0-4451 GCA_041578395.1 Acidobacteriota bacterium | reverse complement strand
CGGTGTTTGCGGCCATGAACTCGAGCGCCTGCTCCCGAGTCCAGCCCTTCGCGTGGATGCCGGTGTCGACCACGAGACGGCAGGCCCGCCACATCTCGTAGGTGAGCCGCCCGAAGTTGTCGTAAGGGTCCTCGTAAAAGTCGGTCTCCACTCCCAGGAACTCGGAGTACAACCCCCAGCCCTCGCCGTAGGCGTTGATCCCCGAGAAGCGCCGGAAGTCGGGCAGACCGGTCAGCTCCTGCCGCAGCGCGTTTTGCAGGTGATGTCCCGGCACCGCCTCGTGCAGCGTCAGGGCGGGAAGGGCGTACAACGGCCGGCTCTCCAGAGCATAGGTGTTGACCCAGTAGTAGCCCGGCAGGGTGCTCCCCGGCGGAGGGCCGACGTAGCGGCCGGCGGTGTACTTGGGGGCGATGTGGTCGGGCACCGGCGCCACCGTGTAGGGCAGCCGGGGCAGCTTTCCGAACAGCGCGGGCAGCTTGCCGTCCATCCGCTTGGCGATCCAGGAGGCCTGCTTCAACAGCTCTTCGGCCGTCCTGGGGTAGAAGCGCGGGTCGGTCCGCAGGAACTCCAGGAAGGCGGCGAAATCTCCCTCGAAATCGACCTGGCGGATCACCTCTTCCATCTCGGCCCGGATGCGGGCCACCTCGTCCAGCCCGATCTGGTGGACATCCTCCGCGCTCAGATCCAGCGTCGTGTGGTGGCGGATCAGGTAGGCGTAGTAGTCGCGCCCCTCGGGCAGCTCCGAGGCGCCCACGCTCTCCCGGCAGCCCGGGATGTACTCGTTCAGCATGAAATCCAGGAATCCGCGAAAGCTGGGCGTGACCGCCTCGCGGATCGCCGCCTCGCCTTGGGAGCGAAGCCCGGCGCGTTCGGACTCGGGGACCGCGGTCGGGAACTCGCGGAAGGGCTGAAAGAAGATGCTCTCAGACGGGTCCTGGACGATGTGCGGCTGGATGGTCGACTCGTACCCGTCCAGCACCACCCTCGGCAGGCCGTAGCCCTGCTCCAGACCCGACTTCATCAGGGCGGTGTACTGCTCGAAATAGGTGGGGACCGCCCGCAGCCGGGCCAGGTAGTTGCGGTAGTCCTGGGGCGTCCGGAAGGGCATCTGCTCGGGCATCCAGGCCAGGCTCGTGTGAAAGCCGGTCTCCGAGGTGATCGGCATCAGGTGCTCGCGGAAGCGGTGCCCGGCGAGCCGGTCCTCCACCTGCCGGCGGAAGATCCGGTAGTTGATCGACTCGGCTCCCTCGAGGCCGGCGGCGTCGAACCCGTCGAGCCGCTCGGCGACCTGCTCCCAGTAGGCGGCCCGGCGCTCGATGTCTTCGGGCGTCTGGGAGGGGAGGCGGTCGTTGTAGTCGTGGACTCCCACGGCGGTCGCCCAGAGCGGGTTCTCGCGCATCCGGAAGTCCCACGCCTCCTCGTAGGTTTGCTCGAGGCTGTTTCGGGCGTACTCTTCTCCGGTGCAGGCCATCGAACCCACCCCCAGGGTGAGGAACAGGACACCCGCGTCAATTCTCCGGCACATCCTCGTCTTCCTCCACTTCACGACCTTCCGGGGCGGCCCCGGACCGTTTCCTCACCACTTCCTTGAGCGGCTTGACCCAGCGCAGGGTGAAGAAGGTGAGCAGGCTGAGCACCGCGGCGATCTCGAAACGGTTGACGGCCACCGCCGCCCCCACCGCGCCGGTGATCCAGATGCTGGCGGCCGTGGCGGTCCCCGAGACGATCCCCTTGTTCTTCAGGATCGCGCCTCCCCCGATGAAGCCGATGCCGGTCATCAGTCCGACCAGCACGCGGGCCAGCGGGTCCGCGCTGAAGATCTGCGATCCCAGCAGGACGAAACCGCAGCTGCCCACGGCCACCAGCGGGAAGGTGCGCAGACCGGCGGTGCGGGCGGCGGCCTCCCGGTCCCAGCCGATGGGAAGAGCCAGCAGGTAAGCCACGGTGATCCGCACCAGGGCGTCCACGACCTTGGTCCAGCTGAACTCGATCAGGACCTCCGCGGTGCTCAGCGGCGGGGTCTGCAACGACTCGAGCATCGGCGCCAAGTGTAGCAGGTCTAACGGCGGCGGCAGCCGATGTTGCGGGCCCTTCCGGCGCTGAGGGTGAAGCCGGCGGGACGGCCGGGGTCGCCGTCCTGAAATTCCAGCGTCAGGAACCCGGCCTCGAAGGCGAGGTCGCCCGACCTTCGCAGGGTGCGCACGGGGCTGAATCCAGCCCGGACGTGCAGGCGATTCTCCTGGACGCTCAGGCGGTAGACGGCGTCCAGCTCCTCGCAGTAGTACTCTCCCGCGAACCCGGAGAGGTCGCCGCCCGGCGGCTCAGGAATCGATGCCTCCGGATCGCCGGGAAGCCCCGGTGCGGGCAGCGGCTCCATCCGCTCGCCCAGCAGCAGGTCGGCCACCTGGTCGGCCAGCGAACCCGGGTCGACATCGCTGAGGTTGCACATCACGGCGACCGAGAAGCGCTCTCCGGGAAAGCGCACCAGGTGGGAGCGGTACCCTCCCAGGGCGCCGCCGTGACGGACCGTCTCGAGGCCGCGGTGGCTGCCCACGACCACTCCCAGCGCGTAGGGCAACGCTTCTCCGTCCGCGAGGCGGCCGGGCGTGAGCACCGTTTCGATCAGGCTCTGCACTCCGCTTCCCAGACGGTTGGCGTATGAGTTGCCGTCCCAGCGGATCAGGTCTTCGACCGTGGTGTACAAGCCGCCGGAGCCGACCAGAGCGAAGCGCATGGCGCGCGATTCCCAGCCGCCGTTCCCGGCGCGGGCGTACCCCTCGGCACGGCGCGGCACCACGTGGGCATCGTCGTCGTGGAAGTGGGACGAGGCCATCCCCAGCGGGCGGAAGATCCGGTCCGCGGCGAACTCCCGCAGGCTGGTGCCGGCGGCCCGCTCCGCCACCAGCGCCAGCAGGAGATAGCCCGAATTGGAGTAGGAGTACTCGCTGCCCGGCGCGAAGTTCAGGTCCCGCTGCCGGACGATCAGATCCAGCGCGTGGTCGGCGGGGATGGAGTCGAGCGTGTTGCGTCCCGACAGCGCCCACAGCCCCAGGTAGTCGCGCAGCCCGCTGGTGTGATGCAGCAGATGGCGCAGGGTGATGCGCTGGCCGTAGTCGGGCAGCTCGGGCACCCAGCGGCGGACGTCGTCGTCCAGCGAGAGCTTCCCCTCTTCGGCCAGCAGGGCGACGGAGAACGCCACGAACTGCTTGGAGACCGAGCCGGCGTAAAAGACCGTGTCGGGGCGGATGGGCGCGCCGTGCTCCAGGCTGGCCATCCCGTACCCCTTGGTGTAGGCCGTGTCCCCTCCCGAGGCGATCGCCAGCGAGCAACCCGGCGAGTCGGTCCGGTTCCACTCGGCGAAGATGGCGTCCACCTGCCGGGCCGGGAAGTCTTCAGCCCAGGCGGGCGCCGCGCTCAGGATTCCCGCCAGGATGGTTGGAATCAGTTTCACTGTTCACCCCCTCGAGGCAAGACCGTACCAGATTGCGTTTGGAGAAGTGGAACCCCGAAAACCAGCTGAGGAAGTCTTCCCGCCCGAGCAGAGCCCGGGTGATGACCTCCAGGGTGTCTCCGGCCCGGTGCCGCCGCCGCGCCGCGCCGCGGAGTTCTTCCAGGTATTCCCGTTTCTTGCGGAGCCGCTCGGGGCCCTTCTTCAAGGACCCCCGGTGCGCGCACAGCAGGGTGTCGAAGGAGAGGCCCTCCAGACGCCTCAGGCTGGCAATGGTCTGTCCGACGTCTTCGTCCGAGCGCAGGTAGCGCGGCCGCCCCGTGACGTAGAGGTCGCCCGCGAAGAGCCAGCCCTGGCGAGGCTCGAGCAGGCAGGTCATGTCGGCGGAATGCCCCGGCGCCGCGATCGGTTGCAGCCGAAAGCCGCCTTCGACGGAGATCTCCTCGGGCAGGGGCCGGGCGGACACCCGCTTCGGCACGCCCCACACCAGCCGGCGGTAGAGCTGCACGGGGAAGCCGCCGGCCAATGGCTCGAGCGAGGCGGCCGGCGCCAGCACCGGCACTTCCAGCTCGCGGGCCAGCCGAGCCGCGTTGCCGCAGTGGTCCTCGTGGTGGTGGGTGAGCA
The DNA here is from genome assembly GCA_041578395.1 of Acidobacteriota bacterium. GTDB lineage: Bacteria > Acidobacteriota > UBA6911 > RPQK01 > JANQFM01 > JBFGHG01. Next base: position 379 of record JBFGHG010000374.1, on the reverse strand, counting down.
CGACGCGGGAGAGGGGAGCGTGCGATGCGAACTCCCGGACGGCCCCGAACTGATTGGGGGGGCCGCAGTCGATCAGCACGTCCCCCAGCCGGTAGCAGACGACCGTGGTGTTGAAGGCGCGGCGGAATCGCCCCACCCGCGCGCCGCGGACCGGCCCCAGTTCGAGCTTCCAGACCAGCTTCACGGCGGCATTTTGGCCCCCCGATCCGCCAAAGTACACTCGGACAGCGTTTTGCCGTACCATCGGCGTGGCTGATGCGGTTTTCCAGGGTCTACAGCGAGCAGGTGCTGGCGGAGAATTTCGCCGACTCCAGGCGGCTCTTCTTCCAGCAGCTGATGGACATCCACCGCGCCCACCTGCTGATGCTGGTCCGGCAGG
>JBFGHG010000373.1:0-4466 GCA_041578395.1 Acidobacteriota bacterium | reverse complement strand
TGGGCGATCAGCAGCACCTCCCGCTGCCGGCGTCCGGCCAGCCATTGGCGGGCGTGGCCGGCGAGCTGGTCGAAGCTGGCGGAAACGAAGAGTTCCTTGGCCACGACTGGCGATTCTACCTGGGCGGCGCTTTTGCGTATACTCTCTGGAATGTCGAGAAGGGCGAAGCTGATTCTGGGACTGGCGCTGCTGGGTTTCGTCGGCTACGTGGTGTACTCCACGCTGCATCTGGCGCAGGTCACCTGCGAGCTCTGCATGCGCTACAACGGCCTGCGCGACTGCGCGACGGCCTCGGGAACGACGGAGCTGGAGGCGCGCAACACGGCCGTGACCGTCGCCTGCGCCAACATCTCGTCGGGAGTGACGGACAGCATCGCCTGCTCGAACACCCCGCCGGAGAGCGTCAACTGCACGGGAAACTGAGTCACCGGGGGAAGCCGTTCCGGTTGCCTCGACTCAATGCTCGAGGCTGAACTTCGGGTCGGCAGGCTTGCTGTTGAGTTGGAGGGCTGCCTGCAGCTGCTGCTGCGACGCCATCGAGAGGTCGGAGAACTCGACGCCGAAGCCGTTGGCGTTGCGGAATCCCATCAGGAACCAGCCGCTGTGGCGGACCACGCCCTGCAGCTTCAACTCGTGTCCGTGCAGGGAGCAGGTGAGTTCGATTTCCGCGCCCGCGGGCGGATTGGGATCGGCCTGTACGAAAGCCCCGCCCAGGGAGAGGTCGAGGATCTTGGCATCGCGCAACTCCGAGCCCTGTCGCAGCCGGCAGGGCAGTTCAACCCCCCGGCGCTCGAGAGCCCGCTTTTCCGTACCTCTCTTCTTCATGTGAATGTCTGGTGCTTCGAAATCCATCCGCCTCTCGCGCCTGCCTCTCCGAACACTCCTTCATGGTAACCCGAGTGACGTGGTTCTACGCAACCCCTCCCTGGCATCAATATTGATCGGCGCCCATCCAGGCCGAGACTTTCGGGCGCGGGCGCGTCGCCTCGGCGAGGGTTTCTGCTTCCTGCAGCCCCGTCACCAGTTCCTGAAATCCGAGCACCCGGTTGTCGGCCAGCGGCGGCTGCTCGGGAACCGGGCGCCGGGCCGTCAACCCGCTGCGCCGCAGGTAGCTGCGCCGGCCGCAGCGGGTGCATCGACAGGGCGGCCGCCGGAACAGGCCGAGAAGTGACGCCTCCACGGCGTCTCGGCCCCGGCAGACTCGAAGCCGGCCCCCCTGGGCACCATTCGGACAGTTTCCTTCCAGGCCTCGATCCGCACCGAGCATCGACATCCGTCCCATCGGACCATAGTGTACGAGAGCCGGGAGGCCCTCTCTGTGATCCGCCTCACACCCGGGCGGAGCTGCGCGACGCGCTGACCAGCAGGTATCCGAGACCGAAATAGGCGGCGAAGGCCGGCACAGAGGCGACCGCCGGATCGAGCCGGGGCACCAGCAGCCACTTCAACGCCCCGAACAGCAGCAGGACGAGCGCGGCTGCGGCCGCTGCCGTCCAGGCCGGCCTGACGGCGGACGAAGCCGGGGTCCGCACCGAGGCCGCCCACAGGCCCGAGGCGACCCCGATCAGGCGCGCCGCGTGCGGCTCCCGGCTCCAGACGCACAGCAGCAACGCCGCCATCGAGCCGGCCGCCAAGCCCCAGGGGGAGAACCGGCCCCCGCCCGAATCGGGAAGCCGCCGCGCGAGCCGTGCGAATCCCAGCGCCAGCAGCCCTCCCGCCAGCCAGCCGGCGACCACGTCGGAAGGGTAGTGGACGCCCAACACCACGCGGCTGAGGCCGATCAGCGCCACCAGGGCGCAGGCCGCCGAAAGCCGCCAGCCTCCCAGCCGATTGCCCAGATATCCCCAGACGGCCGCCGAGTTCTGGGCGTGCCCGCTGGGAAAGCTGAGTCCCCGGGTGAAGACCTGACGCACCTGCGGCATCACGTCGGACGGGCGGGGGCGGCCGAACAGCGCCTTCAGTTCGGCGTTGAGCACCCCCGAAATCGCCAGCAGGGTCCCCAGGCGGAGTCCCAGAGCCGGCTTTCCGGTGAAGAAGCAGATGACGACGAGCAGGAAGAGGACCTCTTCACTGCCCAGCGCCGTGACCGCCACCATGACGGCCCGCACCGCCGCACCGGTGAGTTCCTGGATCCAGAGGATCCACTCCAGTTCGGCTGCCGAGAAGCTGTCCATCGTGATGGCCGGCAATTTGACTTCACCTGTGTCCCGGTTGTAGAAAAGTAGGCTCCGCTAGTAGCAGGAGACCCTTCCCGAGCGAAGGTCATTGTCCAATCCAGTCCGGCGGCCGTCAACGGCGCGGAAGGGGATCGGAAAAACCCTGAGAGAAGAGCGAAAGGAAAGAAACATGTCGATTGTCAAAGTTGTCGAAGTGTTGGCGGAATCCACCAAGAGCTGGGACGACGCGGCACAGGTGGCCGTCACCGAGGCTTCCAAGAGCGTCCGCAACATCCGCAGCGTCTACGTCGAGAACATGCAGGCCATCGTGGAATCCAACCGCATCACCCGCTACCGGATCAACGCCAAGGTCTCCTTCGTGGTAGACGACTAGGCTTCCACAAACGGGGCTCGGCGTCTCGTCCCAGCCCCACCTGTTCCCCGGCGCGGCGGACCTCGAAGCCGCGCCGGCGGCCCTTGAAACTTTTCGCTCCCCAACCCCTCTACACTACTGTAAGCAACGATGACAACTGACAATTCTGCTTGCTACGGTGCAACGCGGAAAGGAGCGACGAGTATGTCTGTAGATAAATTGAGAGTCGGATTCATCTTCTTCTGTGTCCTGGCTTTGGCCTTGCCGGCCCTGGCCTTCGCGGACGACCTGTCGCCGGCCGAGGAGAGGGTGCGCGTAGCTCTGGTGACGCTGCCCTACTACAGCGTCTTCGACAACCTGGCGTTCCGCCTGGAGGGTTCGAAGGCGATCCTCAGTGGCCACGTGGTCCGGCCCACGCTGAAGAAGTCGGCCGAGGCCGCGGTGCGGCGACTGGAGGAGATCTCCGAGGTGGAGAACAACATCGAGGTGCTGCCGGTATCCCCCAACGATGACCGGCTGCGGCGAGACGTCTATGTGGCCGTCTACGGCAACCCGCACTTCACGACGCGCTACGCAGTGCGAGCCGTACCTCCGATCCACATCGTGGTGGACCGGGGTCACGTGACGCTGGAGGGCATGGTGGCCAACGAGGCGGACAAGAACTTCGCCGGGGTCCTGGCCAACTCCGTGCCGGGCGCCTTCTCGGTGACCAACAACCTGCGCGTGGACGAGTAAGTCCCGCACCTGTCCGGGCCGGCTCCGGCCGGCCCTACCTCACCCCTTTGCCTCGAGCAGCTTCACGATCTCTTCCTGCTGCCTGGCCCGCGCGAAATCGAGCGGAGTCCCCACCAGATCGGAAAAGTCGCTGCGCCCCACGCCATCGGTACGCGCGCCCCGGGCCAGGAGGAAGTCCACCAGCTCGGCCTGTCCCCAGTAGGCGGCGCGGTGCAGCAGCGTGACGCCCAGCTTTTCCTCGTCCAGGTCGGCGCCGTGATCCAGCAGCAGCTGGGCGAGGTCCACCCGGCCTCCCGCGATCTGCGGGTACCACATGAGGGCGAAGTCGTGGGGCCCCCGCTCCCGGATCCGCTCGGGATCCTCGGCCAGCAACTCCCGGCAGCGCTCGCTCTCCCCCATCATGACGCTGGTGGGAAGCGACAGGGGCGCGCCCCTCTCCACCAGGAAGCCGACCATGTCGGGGCGTCCCATGTGAGCCGAGGCCTCCACGCCCATCTCGTTCCAGCCCGCATTGGCGTGCACCACGGCCGGGTGAGCGGCCACCAGCTCCTTGACGCGGTCGAAATTGAAATGGCACACCGCGCCGAACTCGTTGATCACCAGCGGGTCCAGGCCGGCCGCCGTCGAGCCGGCGCCGCCGCCGCCCGGGTAGCGAAGCCGGGAGGAGCTATGGGCTCGCCGCACCCCTTCCTGGTTTCGGAGGACGTCGGCCGCCTCGCCGTTGCCGGCCTCCAGCGCCGCCGCGAGCGGAGTCCGCCCGCTCCGGTTGAGGGCGTCCACTCGGCCGCCCCGGCGCAGGACCAGGCGGACGAGGTGGCGGCTGCCCCGGCGGGCGGCCGCGTGCAGGATCGAGTCCCCGTCCTTCTGGGGGGCGTTCACGTCCCCGGCGTTGACCAGGATGCGGATGGCCGTCTCCTCCCCCGCCTCCGGGTCGGCGCACTCCAGCGCGGCACGGGCGGCCGTCATCCCGGCGGCTCCCAGCGGGTTGGCGTTGGGGTCGCCTCCCCAGCGGTCCAGCAGGGACACCATCGATTTGCGCCCGAACAGCCCGACCGTGAAGTAGGCGGTCCCGCCGATGGGGTGAGGGGCGTTGACCTGCTCCGGAAAGTTCTGGGCCAGCTGGGCCGCCTTCTCGGAGTCCTCCGCCAGGATCGACTCCACCAGGTCGGCGGGCGGGTGGAACTGGGCGATCGCCGCGGCCG
>JBFGHG010000372.1:0-4480 GCA_041578395.1 Acidobacteriota bacterium | reverse complement strand
GGGCCGTGAGGGACTCGCCATGTCGCCAGGCTCCTGTCCACGGTTCCGGGGGGCCCGTTGCAGTGAAGTATAGGGATTACCGGTGACTCCCGCAATCGGAAACTGCCTCGATCAGTCCGCGCGCAGCGCCACGTTGGCCGCGATCAGGATCGGGTCCCACAGCGTCCCCGAAGGCGGAGCGTAAGCCAGGTCCAGCTGCGATAGCTGCCTCAGATCCATCCCCGCCGTCAGTGCCGTCACCAGCGTATCGATCCGCTTGGCCGCCGCGTCGCTGCCCACGATCTGCCCCCCGAGCAGGCGGCCGTTGCGCTTCTCGAACACCAGCCGGACGTGCATCGGCGCCGATCCCGGGTAGTAGACGGCGCGATCACGGCTGGAAATCTGCACGGCCCGGGCTTCGAATCCGTCTCGCAACGCCTGGCGCAACGTCAGGCCGGTGCGCGCGATCGACAGGTCGAACACTTTCTCGATCGACGTCTCCAGCGTTCCGCTGAAGGTCGAGCGCCGCCCGGCCAGGTTCTCTCCCACGGCCCTGCCCTGCTTGGCCGCCGTCGTCCCCAGCGCCGAGAAGACCGGCTTTCCCGACACCAGGTGACGGGTCTCGGCGCAGTTGCCGGCCGCGTAGATGCCGGGCAGCTGGGTCTGGCCCCGGTCGTCGACGTCGATGGCCCCGCTCAGTCCCAGCGGAATCCCGGAGGCCTCCGCCAGGCCGGTGCCGGGCCGCACCCCGACGTCCACCAGCGCCAGGTCCGCCGGGAATTGCTCCCTACCCACCCGGACCGCCCGAAATGCCCCGCCCTCGCCCTCCAGCGCCCGAACCTCGGACTCCAGGTGCAGCTGCACCCCCTGGCGCCGCAGTTCGCCTTGGACCAGCTCGGCCATCTCGTCGTCCAGCTGGGAGAAGACGTGCGAATTGCGGTCGAACAGCAGCACCTCGAGTCCCCGCTGCCGCAGCGCATGGGCCATCATCAGGCCGATGTAGCCGGCCCCCACGATCGCCGCCGAGCGGGCCCCGCTTTGCCCGATGGCCTCGCCGATCAGCAGGCCGTCCTCCAGGCGGCTCACCGTGAACACGTTGGCCAGCCCGCACCCTTCGATCGAGGGCAGGCGGGGACGGTAGCCGGTGGCGATCACCAGCTTGTCGTACTCGACCTCGAACTCGCGCCCCGCGGACACTTCGCGGCAGGCCACCCGGCGTCGCCCGGCCAAGACCTCCTCCGCCACTACGCCGGTGCGCGCCCGGATCCCCCGCTCCTCGAGCAGCGTCTCCGGGGTGTAGCGGATCAGCTCCTGGTGCCGCGCGACTTGGCCGGACAGGTAGTAGGGCACGCCGCAGATGCTGTAAGAAATAAAGTCGCTGGCCTCCAGGATGGTGACGTCCAGATCGGGCGCCAGGCGCTTGGCCCGGCTGGCGGCGGTCATCCCCGCCGCGTTCCCCCCGATTACGACGACGCGATCCGGCATGGCGTCGGAAGCTTAACAAAGCGTTGCACGCGGGTCACCATCTGCAACCTCGCCGCCCGGGACGGATCAGTACCGGCGAGGAGTTGTCGAGAAGCCGAGGATCGCAGCATTCTGGGGTGGGTTTTCTTGCCAAAAGCCTCGCGAAAACGCTACTGTTATCGTTTCACCCGAGATGCGGGAAAGGAGTTTTTGAATGTTTTTCTCAACGCGGAGCTCGCTTCGCCTGGCCCTGGTGCTTTCGCTGTCTATGGCGGCTGCCGCGACGTCGGTGCTGGCCGGTACGGTCGAAGTTCGATGCGTCACCGAGGGCGGCAGTCCGCTCAAGGACGTCGAGGTCTTCCTGCAGGCCCTGCCCAGCGGGCAGACGGAGAGCAAGAAAAGCGGCAAGGACGGCGTGGCCAAGTTCAAAGACACCATGGCGGGCGTCTACCGGGTGTTGGGGCGGATCGAGGGCTTCGCACCCGCCTACTTCGAATTCCTGGACATCGAGGGGGAGGCGGACGCCCAGGCCACGCTGACCTTCGAGCCCGGCACTCCCACCGATCGGCTGCATTTCGAGGACCAGGCCCTGGCGCAGCGCTCCAACGACCTGCTGGTGGAGGGCATCCAGGCCTTCCAGGCGGGGGACCACGAGCAGGCGGTGGCCAAAGTCGAAGAAGCCCTGGAAGTGAATCCGTCCAACCCGGACGGGCCCTACAACCTGGGAATCCTCTACCTCCAGGTCAAAGACCTGGAAAGCGCCGAAAAAGCGCTCGAGCGCAGCCGTGAGCTGTTGGGCGTCTTCGTCAAGATCTACGCCGGCACGCCCACGGCCGACCTGTTGCAGCAGAGGCTGGACGAGACCAACAAGCTGCTGGCGTCGATGCCGCTGCAGCGGATCGGCATCGAAGCGGACGCGGCCATGGAGGCCAGGGACTTCGACAACGCCATCGCGGGGTACCAGCGGATGACCGAGCTGGACTCCGAAAACGCCGTGATCCGATACAACCTGGCGCTGGCTCACACCCATGCCGGAAACCTCGAAGAGGCCAAGGCGAGCATCGCCAAGGCCCTGGAGCTGAACCCCGGCGATCTAGGGTTCGAGCGGCTCCAGCAGCAGATCGCCGACATCGAAAGGCGCGGGATCTCGCTGCGGGCCAGCGAAGCGATCGAGGAGACCCAGGAGCTGCTCAAGGCGGAGAAGTACCAGGAGGCGCTGGACAAGGCGAAGAGCGTGCTGGAGGACGTCCCGGAGGAGCTGCAGTCCGGAACCTGGCTGCTGATCGCCCGCTCCCACCAGGGGCTGGAGCAGCCGGAGGAAGCCGTCGCGGCCTTCCGCAGGTCGATCGAACTGGACCGGACCTTCTCGATGGAGCAAGAGGAAGGGGCCCAGGAGTCCGCCGAGCCGAAGACGGCGCAGCCGGACCGCGAACTGGCCAGCTATTTCTTCGAGCAGGAACGCTACCAGGAAGGCATCGACGTCTACGTGGAGGCCCTGACCAAGGAGAACGCGGACGTCATCAGTGAGCTGGCCAAGCTGGGAGCGACCTTCTCCCGCCAGGGGAAGAACGAGGCCAACGCCCTGGTCTTCGAGAAAATCCTGGAAGTGGACCCCAACCACGCCGAGGCGTACTACGAACTGGGGATCTACCACTTCTACGACACCGAGCAGCGTGCCAAGGCCAAGCAGCTTCTGGAAAAGTACGTTCAGATCGGCAGCGACGAGTCGCATCTGGACAACGCCAAAGCGGTGCTGGCCGTAATGGCGGCCAAGAAGAACTGAGCGGACCCACGGTGGCACGGCCTTCCGGGCCGTGATTCGTCCTGCCCGAGATCACGGGAAGGGATGCCCGTGCCACTGCGCCAGGTCGAACCATGAAGGAAACCAGGAAGATCGTCCCCTTCGAGCGGGCCGAGCGGGCTCGGGCAGCGCCCGGCGCCCTGCTCAGCAATCCCGGCTACGTGGAGGAGCTGTACCAGCAGTGGCGCCAGGACCCCGCTTCGGTCCTGCCCGACTGGGACACCTTCTTTCAAGGCTTCGACTTCGCCGCCTCCAGCGGCCTGGCCGTCCCCGCCGAGGAGGCTCATGCCCAGTCGCAGGCGGCCAGCCTGATCTCCGCCTACCGCAGCCAGGGCCACCTGATCGCCAACCTGGACCCGCTGGGGGACAACCTGCAGAGCCTTCCCGCCCTCGAGCTCGAGGAGTTCGGGTTCAGCGAAGCGGACCTGGACCACGTTTTCGACGTGGGCACGCTGGCGGCCGACACTCCCCGCATGACGCTGCGAGAACTGCTCGGACTGCTGCGCGCCACCTACTGCAGCACGGTCGGCGTCGAATACCGCCACATTCAGGACCGCTCCATCCGGCACTGGCTGGAACTGCAGATGGAGCCGGTGCGCAACGACCCCGAGTACAGCCGCGAGCAGAAGATGCACATCCTCAAGCGGCTGATCGACGCGGAGATCTTCGAGACTTTCATCCAGAGCCGCTACCCGGGGCAGAAGCGCTTCTCCCTGGAGGGAGCGGAATCGCTCATTCCCGGTCTGGACGCGCTGGTCGACCTGGCCCCCGAGCTGGGGCTGGAGAGCATCATCCTGGGCATGGCGCACCGCGGACGGCTCAACGTCCTGGCCAACATCCTGGACAAGCCGTACGCCCTGATCTTCACCGAGTTCGAGGACACCAACCCCGAGGCGGTGGGAGGCGACGGCGACGTCAAGTACCACCGCGGCTATTTCTCCGAGCGGACGACTGCCGGGGGCCGCAAGATAGAAATCAGTCTGGCTTTCAATCCCAGTCATCTGGAAGCCATCGATCCGGTAGTCGAAGGCCGGGTGCGCGCCAAGCAAAGGCGGCTGGGCGACATGGAGAAGCGGACCCGCGCTCTTCCTCTGCTGATCCACGGCGACGCCGCCTTCGCCGGTCAGGGCCTGGTGGCCGACACCCTCAACCTGTCTCAGCTGGACGGGTACCGCACCGGCGGGACCGTCCACGTGATCGTCAACAACCAGATCGGATTCACTACCTCCCCCCTGG
>JBFGHG010000371.1:0-4488 GCA_041578395.1 Acidobacteriota bacterium | reverse complement strand
TGGCGCCCGCTGTGCTTGCCCATCACCAGGGTGCTGGAGACGATCCCCACGGTCTGCGGCGTCATGATTTCGTAGGTGAGGGCGTTCTTGAGCACCCCGTCCTGGTGGATGCCCGCCTCGTGGGCGAAGGCGTTCTTCCCCACGATGGCCTTGTTGGGCTGGACGAAGCTGCCCGTCAGGTTGACCAGCAGTCCGCTGGAGCGGGCGATTTCTTCGGTAACGATGTCGGTGTGGTAGGGATAGGCGTCCTGGCGGGTGCGCAGCGCCATGGCGAGCTCTTCCAGAGCGGCGTTGCCGGCCCGCTCGCCGATCCCGTTGACCGTGCACTCGATCTGGCGGCAGCCGTTCTGCACGCCGGCCAGCGAATTGGCCACCGCCAGTCCCAGGTCGTTGTGACAGTGGCAGCTGAAGATGGCCTGGTCGCTGTTGGGGACGCGGGCGATCAGGTCGCGCAGGAAGGGCCCGTATTCGTGCGGCGCCGCGTAGCCCACCGTGTCCGGGACGTTGATGATGCCGGCGCCGTTGGCGATGGCCACCTCGAAGACTTCCGCCAGGTAGGCGGGGTCGCTGCGGGTGGCGTCCTCGGCCGAGAACTCCACCTCGTCGCACAGCGAGCGGGCCAGCCTCACGGCTTCGGCGGTTGCCTCGAGCACTTCGGCGCGCGACTTGCGGAGCTTGTGTTCCAGGTGGATGTCGGAGGTGGCGATGAAGGTGTGGATGCGCGGTTTGGCGGCCTTCTCGATGGCCTGCCAGGCGCGCTCGATGTCCAGCCGGTTGGCCCGGGCCAGCGCGGCGATGGTCGGCTTGCGGATCTGGGCGGCGATCGACTGCACCGCCTCGAAGTCGCCGTCCGAGGCGATCGGGAAACCGGCCTCGATCACGTCTACGTTGAGGCGCTCCAGCTGGCGCGCCATCTTCAGCTTCTCCTCCAGGTTCATGGAGCAGCCGGGCGATTGCTCGCCGTCGCGCAGGGTGGTGTCGAAAATGTAGATTTTTTCGGACATGGAAAGGACCCTCCAGATGAGATCGAACTGGAAACGCTATCAGATCGTGCAGCGGTCGTCAATCGTGGGGCGGGCATCCTTGCCCGCCGTTCCGGAAGGGAAATCCCGGCCCGGGAGGCCGGTCCACGTATAATACCCACGCCCATGGACATGACACTGCAAGAACGCCTCGACTACCTGGCCAAGGGGACGGCCGAGGTGATCAGCACCGAGGAACTGCGAGCCAAGCTGGCCGCCTCCGAGAAGAGCGGCCGGCCGCTGACGGTCAAGGTCGGCTTCGACCCCACCGCGCCCGACCTGCACCTGGGTCACACCGTCCTGATCCGGAAGATGAAACACTTCCAGGACCTGGGCCACCGGGTGATCTTCCTGATCGGCGACTTCACCGGGATGATCGGCGACCCCACCGGCCGCAACAAGACCCGGCCGCCGCTGACGCGCGAGGAGATCCTGGAAAACGCCGAGACCTACAAGAGCCAGGTCTTCAAGATCCTGGACCCGGACAAGACCGTGGTCGACTTCAACAGCCGCTGGCTGGGCGCGCTCTCCTCCGAGGACTGGATCCGGCTCTGTGCCCGCTACACCGTGGCGCGCATGCTGGAGCGCGACGATTTCAGCAAGCGCATGGCCGAGCAGCAGCCGATTTCCATCCACGAGCTGCTCTATCCCCTGGCGCAGGCCTACGACAGCGTTTTTTTGGAGGCCGACTTCGAACTGGGCGGCACCGACCAGAAGTTCAACCTGCTGGTGGGACGCGACATCCAGCGCGAGTACGGCCTCGAGCCGCAGGTCCTGCTGATGACCCCCCTGCTGGAGGGGCTGGACGGCGTGGAGAAGATGAGCAAGTCGCTGGGCAACTACGTCGGCATCGACGAGCCCGCCGAGCAGATCTTCGGCAAGGTGATGTCGGTCAGCGACGAGTTGATGTGGCGCTACTGGGAACTGCTCACCGACCTGACGCCCGCCGCCCTGCGCGACCTGAAGCGGACCGCCGCCAGCGGCGAGCGGCACCCGATGGAGGTCAAGAAGGACCTGGCGTTTCGCCTGGCCGCCGACTTTCACGGGGAGGCCGAGGCCGGACGGGCGCGCGAGCACTTCGAACAGGTCTTCCAGCAGCGCCAGGACCCCGACGAGATGCCCCGCGTCGAGCTCACGGGGGGGGCCGGCGGCGTCACCGTGGTCGACGCAATGATGGAGGCCGGCCTGGCGCCTTCCAAGAGCGAGGCCCGCCGCCTGATCCAGCAGGGAGGAGTGAGCGTGGACGGCGAGAGGGTCAGCGACACGGTCGCCATGCTGGACACTCCCGAGGCCGTCCTCAAAGTCGGCAAGCGCAAATTCGCCCGTCTCCTGCTGGGAAACCCGCAAACGTCGAAAAAACGATAACTTCCACAATTGAGATTTGAGATTTGAGACTTGAGATTTCCGCCGGCATCATCGCAGTCCTCTTCCTCCTGACTCCCAACACCCTGCCTGCCCAGACCACCAGTATTGCGATACTGGTCTACGACGGCGTGTACAACACCGAATTCGTGGCGCCCCTGGACGTGTTCGACCACGTCAACGCCTATGTCGACGGCGCGGTCGACGTCTTCCTGGTGGCGCCCGAAAAGGCCACCGTCACCTCCGTGGAGGGACTCCGCTTCGAGGCCGACTACGGATTCTCGGACCACCCTCCCGTCGACGTCCTGATCGTCCCCAGCTTCGAGAACTACGAGGACCTGGGGGCCCGCGCCGACGTGATCGAGTGGGTGCGCCGCACCGCCGCCGACTCCGATTTCGTCCTCTCCAACTGCTGGGGCGCCTTCTTCCTGGCGCGGGCCGGGCTGCTGGACGGCCGCCACGCCATGACCTACCCGCCGGACATCGACAAGCTGGGCCGGGAGTTTCCGCAGGTCCGGGTTGTCAAGGGAGTGAGTTTCGTCCGCGACGGGAAGTTCGTGACCGGGGGCGGCGGCGTGGCCAGCTACGACAACGCCCTGTACGTGGTTCAGGAGCTGTGGGGGCCCGAGGTCGCCTCCCGCATCGCCTCCGGCCTGGTCAAGCCCTGGAAGCTGGCGGACGTCCCGCACCGCGTGATCACACGCTGAATGGCGGGGGGCGTTGCTACAATACCAGCGGCATGTCTCCCTCGCTGACGACGCTGAAGCTGAACACCGCCGCACCCCCGCGGTTGCGGAAGCCCTGGGAGGTGATCGACCAGGAGATCCTGGAACACCTCACCATGGAGATGGTCTTCGGCGACCTGCACAAACTCCGCCGCGACGGCAAGCACTACCAGGCCTGCTGCCCCATCCACCGCGGCAAGGAGGCGGACGCTTTCTCGCTGGACCCGGAACGGCTGGAGTGGATCTGCTTTCTGGGCTGTGGCGGGGGCGGACCCGTCCAGTTCCTGCAGAAGACGCAGCGGCTGACCTGGATGGAGGCGGCCCAGGCGCTGGCGGTGATGGCCGGGGTAGACCCGGCCAAACTCCACGTCTGGGGGCAGCATTGGACCGACCAGGACTTCGAGCGCCACGAGCAGCTGGAACGCCGCTCCAGCCTGCTGCGGATTTTCATGGCCTTTTCCCGCACGCTTCTGATGTCGGCCGCCGGACGCAGCCTGCGCGGCTACCTGGATCAGCACTTCGGACTGGGCGAAACCGTATTGCCCGAGCTGGAGCTGGGCCTGTACACCACCTCGGCCGACGTGTTCCACTACCTGAAGCGGACCGGCCAGGACCTGCAGGAACTGCGCGGGCGGGGCCTGTTCGAGCCCCGCTGGACGGGACGCGTGGTGGCTCCCTGGATGGACGCCAGCGGGCGCATCGTCAATCTCTGGAGCTGGGAGTGCGGCCAGCTCTCCCGCGACCCCGGAGATCCGATCGGCGAGCCCCTCTTCGACCGCGACCCGCTGGGGGCGCAGCAGACGCCCTTCTTCCTGCACCAGGCCCTCAAGGCGGAGAAGCACGACCTGATCCTGCTGGACGAGCCGCTCTACGCCCTGCTGGCCCGCGGCATCGGACTGCAGGACCCGTTTCCGATCGCCACCTGGGGGCGCCTGACCAACGAGCAGGTCGACCTGCTGGCACAAACCCTCCGCCGCGACGGCTCGCTGACGCTGCTCTCCAGCTACCACCCGGAGAGCTACGGCACCAAGTCGGACGCCACCTTCCAGAACCTGAAGCTGCTGGAGGAGGCCGACTTCCCGGTCTACGTGGTGGACTCCAAGCGTCTGGCGCAGGACGAGAAGCGGCACGCCAGCCCGGAGACCTTCCTGAAGAAGCAGGGGGGCAGCGACTTCCGGCGGCTGCTGAAGCAGGCCGAAGTGATGATCGCTCCGCAGCGTTCGGTGGCCAAGGAGTCGTCGCTGCTGCCGGGACTGTCCCGGATCTTTGGTTCCAAGGCGGCCGGGGAGGAGGCGGGGGCCGCCGACTTCGGCCAGTCGCGCGCCTCGCAGGTCCCCCTGATCGGACTGCTGCTGGGCGCCGCGGAGGAGATCGGACAG
>JBFGHG010000370.1:0-4501 GCA_041578395.1 Acidobacteriota bacterium | reverse complement strand
CCTGCGACTCTACCGGCGCCTCGGCTTCGAGCGCGTCGGGGACGTGGGCATCTACTACCTGATGGAGTGGCACCCGAACGGAGGCGCGCCGGCATGAAGCCGCTGTCGATGGAAGTGTTCGAGCCCCTGGTGGGGCAGGTGTTCAGCTTCGAGCTGGAGGACGGGACCAGGATCGACTTGGAATTGCGCGAGGTTACTCCCGGCAGCGCGCGTATTCGCGAGCAGTATCGGCCGGACGAGCGGGCTCCCTTCTCGCTGGTGTTCCGGGGCGGCCCCGAAGAGCCCCTCCCCCAACAGACCTACCCCTTGCAGCATGCCGAGCTGGGACGCGTCGACATCTTCCTCGTCCCCATCGGACCCGGCAAAGAGGGGATGGGCTACGAGGCGGTCTTCGCTTGAGCCGTACTCGTCTGGGAGCGACCATGAAAAAGACTACCAAGACTCTCCTGTCGCTGACCCTGCTGCTGGCCCCGGCCGGCCTGCAAGCGGAGCGGCCCCGGATCTACGCCATCACCGGCGCGCGGATCGTGACCGCCCCCGGCCAGGTCGTGGAAAACGGGACCATCGTGCTGCGCGACGGCCTGATCGAAGCCGTCGGCAGCGGCGTCCGGGCGCCCGCCGACGCGCAATTGATCGAGGCCGAGGAGGGCTGGACGGTCTACCCGGCCTTCATCGACGCGGCCACCCACCTGGGAGTCCCGGAGCCGGAGCAGCGGGGAGGAGGAGGGGGCGGTCCCGGTGGGTTTCTGGCCGCGCTGAGCCGGCCCCGCGAAGACCCGCCCGGTGCGCCTCACGAGCTGCCCAAGGTGCGGCCCGAGAAGGCGGTCGTCGAGGAGCTGAAGTGGGACGCGACGGCCGCCGAACGGCACCGCAAGCTGGGGTTCGGCGTGGCGCAGTCGCTGCCGCGCTCCGGGATCTTCCGGGGCCACACCGCCGTCGTGTCGCTCGGCGGCGGCGACGTACGGGGGCTCATCTTGGCGGGCCGGCTGGCGCAGGCCGTGGCCCTGGAGGGCGGAGGCTTCGTCAGCCGCGAGTATCCCACTTCCAAGATCGGCGCCATGGCCGCCTTCCGGCAGGCGCTGCTGGACGCCCAGCGGCAGGCCGTCTGGCGGCAGCGCCACGCCTCCAGCCCGCTGGGCTTGGAGCGGCCCGCCTTCCGCTCCTCGGACGACGCCCTCCTGGACCTGCTGGGCCGGCGAACCCCGGTGCTCTTCGTGGCGCAGTCGGAGCTGGACCACGACCGCTTCGGACAGCTGAGCCGGGAGTTCGACCTGGCGGGGATGGTCCTGGCCCGCGGCTGCCACGAGGAGGAGGTCCGCCTGCGTTCCAGCGGCCTCCCGGTGCTGCTGCCGCTGAAGTTCCCCGACAAGCCCGAGGTCGACGACGAGGAGAAGCTGGCCAACACCTCTCTCGAGGATCTCCGGGAGTACGTGCGGGCGCCGGCGCTGCCGGCGGCGCTCGAGGCTGCCGGGGTCCGCTTCGCGCTCACCGGTGATCCGGGGGGATCCAACGACAAGTTCCACGAGAACCTGGCGCGCGTGGTCGAGGCGGGACTGAGCGCCGAGCAGGCTCTGGCGGCGCTGACCGTCACCCCCGCCGAACTGCTGGGGATCGCCGGGTCCGTCGGCACGCTGGAGCCGGGAAAAGTCGCCAACCTGCTGGTGGTGGACGGGGAGCTGTTCACCGAAAAACCGGAACTGCGCTACGTGTTCGTGGACGGACGGGACTACGAAATGGAGAAGAAGGAGCAGAAGGGCGATCCGGACGCGGTGGTCGACCCCCGCGGCGTCTGGTCCATCCGGTCGCGGGTGATGGGGCGCATGAACGAGTCCACCTGGACCATCACCGGCAGCCCGGGGGCCTACCAGGGGTTCGTGGAGGGCCAGCAGGGGCGCCGGGATTTCGACTCGGTCCAGCTGGAGGGCAACGCTCTGACCGTGCGCATCCCCTCGCCGGCGGGGGCCGTGGAGATCACGGTCGTGATCGAGGGAGACACCTTGTCGGGTGAGAGTTCCTTCGACACCCCCCGAGGCTCCATGACCATCCGGGTGGAGGGCACCCGAACTTCCGGCCCCGAGGAGGGAGCGCGATGAGTACGCGAAGTCTCGGATTCGTCCTGCTGATCGTCGTCGCCTCGAGCGGGTCGCTGCCCGCCCAGGCTCGAACGGGCGTCGACACCAACCTCGACGCGTACCCCACTCCGGCGGCCGCTCCGGAGGAAGTCCTGATCCGCAACGCCACCGTCTGGACCATGGACTCCGCCGGAAGGCTGGAGGACACCGACCTGCGCATCCGCGGCGGCCGCATCGCCGAAATCGGCCGCGGCCTGCAGCCGGGTCCCAACGCCCTGGTGATCGAGGCCGAAGGGCGCCACGTCACGCCGGGTCTGATCGACTGCCACAGCCACGCCGCGGTGGAAGGGTTCGGAGTCAACGAGGGATCGGACAGCGTGACCTCGGAGGTCCGGGTCGCCGATGTGCTGGACCCCGGCGATCGCTTCCTCTACCTGCAGGCGGCCGGCGGGCTGACGGCGGCCAACGTGCTGCACGGCTCGGCCAACTCGATCGGCGGTCAGAACGCCGTCATCAAGATGCGCTGGGGCGCCAGCTACCCGGAGGAGCTGCTGATCGATTCCGCCCCGCCGGGCATCAAGTTCGCGCTGGGTGAAAACCCCACCCAGTCCAACTTCCCGTCGCTGCCCGGCCTGCCGCGCCGCTATCCGCAGACCCGCATGGGGGTGGCGGCCACCATCCGCAACGCCTTCGAAGAGGCGCGCCGCTACCGGGAGCGGTGGGAGTATTACCGGTCGCTGAGCCCGTCCCAGCAAGAGCGGCACGCCCCCCCGCGGCGCGACCTGCGTCTGGAAGCCCTGGTGGAGATTCTGGAGGGCGAGCGGCTGGTCCACAGTCACTCCTACCGGGCCGACGAGATCCTGATGCTGATCCGGCTGGCGGAAGAGCTGGGATTCCGGGTCCGCACCTTCCAACACGTGCTGGAAGGCTACCGTGTGGCCGACGAGATGGCGGCCCACGGGGCGGGCGGCTCCACCTTCTCCGACTGGTGGGGCTACAAGCTGGAAGCCTATGAGGCAATTCCCTACAACGCCGCGCTGATGCACCGGCGGGGCGTTTTGACCAGCCTCAACTCCGACAACCCCAACCTGGCCCGCCGCATGAACCTGGAAGCGGCCAAGGCGATGCGCTATGGGGGCCTCGCTCCGGAGGAGGCGCTGTCCCTGGTGACCATCAACCCGGCCCGCCAGCTGGGCATCGACGAGCGCACCGGGTCGCTGGCCGAGGGCAAGGACGCCGACGTGGTGATCTGGAACGGCGATCCGCTGAGCGTCTACAGCTCGGTCGACTACACGCTGGTGGACGGCCAGGTGGTCTTCAGCCGGGAGGCGGATCACCGGCACCGCGAGGAGGTCCGGCGGGTCCGGGAGCAACTGGCGCAGGCCGTCCGCGACGAAGGGAAGAAAGAGCAGGCCGAAGAGGAAGGGGAGACGGAGGAAGATACGGAAGAGCCGCCCGAAGAAGAGTCCGAGCCGGAAGAGCCCGCGGAGGAACAGGACCTGGAAGAGACGGAGGCGGAGGAGGCGGTGACTCCCAACCCGGCGGCGCCGGCGGTCGAGTATGTCTACTCGCGCTTCGCCCCGGCCGAAACATTGGCGATCGTGGGCGCGGAGGTCCACACCCTGGAAGGGGAGAGCATCCCCGACGGCGTAGTCGTCTTTTCCGGCGGCAGAATCGCGGCGGTCGGGGGGGCGGACACCGAGATCCCGGACGGCGCCCGGCGCGTGGAAGCGTCGGGCAAGCACCTCTGGCCGGGCGTGATCCAGATGCAGAGCGTGCTGGGACTGACGGAGATCAACAGCGTGTCCGGCTCGGTCGACACCTCCGAGATGGGCGACTGGAACGCCGACATCGACGCCATCGTGGCGGTGCATCCGGCCAGCACCCACATCCCGGTGACGCGTTCCGGGGGCGTCACCCATGCCGTGGTCGCGCCGGAGGGGGGCGTGGTGGCGGGCAACGCCGCGTTGATCAGGATGGACGGCTGGACGGCGGAGGAAATGGCCGGCGTGGCCCGACATTCGCTGGTGATCCAGTGGCCGGGCGGCTCGAGCAGCCCGTTCGCGTTCCTGTTCGGAGGGCAGTCGCTGGAGGACCGCAAGAAGGAAGCCGAGAAGAAGGCCAAGGAGCTGGACGAGTTCTTCGACGACGCCGAGTTGTACGGCCGGGCCAAGGCCGAGGCGGAGAGGGCGGGCCGGCCCTGGACGGTCGATCCGCAGTTGGAGGCGATGCAACCGGTGATTGCTCGCGAGCTGCCGCTGTATGTCGTGGCGGGCGACGACTGGGCGATCCGGCAGGCCGTGGAGTGGGCGGCCAGGCGGGAGCTGCGGATGATCCTGGTGGGAGGCCGCGAGGCCTGGAAGCTGGCCGGCGAGCTGGCCCAGCGGCAGGTCCCGGTGGTCCTGACCGGCGTGACCGACGCCCCCGGG
>JBFGHG010000369.1:0-4525 GCA_041578395.1 Acidobacteriota bacterium | reverse complement strand
GAGTTCTACGGAGAACAGGCGTCGGCCCGGGCGGTCCCGGTGTTCGCCATGGCCAGCCTGGGAGGGGCGCTGGGACCCTGGATCATCGGCCTGGTCTCGGAGCAGACCGCCAACCTGCGGCTGGCCATGGGGCTGCTGATCGCCGGCGTGGTGGTGATGATCGCTTTGCAGGGGCTCATCGTGCGGCTGTGGAGAAGCGAAGGGCCCTCCACGGTGGTCCGCGGCACGGGCATCCCTGCCGGTGACTCTTGACGGCGGCCTCGGGGGCCGTCGTAGGACTTCAATCGAGGAGGGGGCGATAGCGTATCCTGGAGGCGCATGACGCGCTGGAAGGGACCCATTCTGCTGGCGGCGGGGGGGCTCGCCTGCCTCGCGCTCTGGCTGGCGAGCGGAGCGCCGAACGAGGATCCGATGCCACGATCCGAGTCGAGGACCTACCAGGCCGAGGGCCGGCGAATGCATTACGTGAGCGCCGGCGACCGCTCCCATCCCCTGGTCCTGCTGGTGCACGGTTCCCCCGGGGACTGGACCGCATTCGAAGAGTACCTGGACCACGTCGAGTTGCTGCAAGAGGCCTGGATGCTGGCGGTGGACCGGCCCGGCTTCGGCTCCTCCGGCTTCGGCCGCCCCGAGCCCTCGCTGGAAGTCCAGGCCCGCCTGCTCCGACCGCTGCTCGAGAAAGCCGACGCGCGCGGTGCCGTGTTGGTGGGCCACTCCCTGGGAGGGTCCGTCATCGCCCGCATGGCCATGGACTTTCCGGCGCGCGTGGCGGGACTGCTGCTGGTGGCGCCGGCCATCGACCCGCAGCTCGAGAAACTCCGCTGGTACAACCGGCTGGCCTCGCTGTCGGCGGTGCGCCTGCTGCTGCCCCGGGCGCTGGACACGTCCAACCTGGAAATCCTGCCGCTGCGCTCCGAACTCGAGAAGATGCTGCCTTTGTGGCCCCGCGTCGAGGCGCCCACCATCGTGATCCACGGCAGCAAGGACCGGCTGGTGCCCGCCGCCAACGCCGACTTCGCCGGCCGCGCGCTGGTCAACGCTCCCGTGGACGTCCGCCGGGTCCACGACGCCGGCCATTTCATCCTCTGGGAACGGCCCGACCTGGTGGTCCAGGCCATCCTGGAACTCGTTCGCGGGGCGGGGGATGCTCCCACCCCGTAAAACTCACATCGAAGGAACTCTCATGCAGAACCGCCAGTGGATCCTGAAACAGCGCCCCGAGGGAGCCGTCTCCGCCTCCGACTTCGAATGGGTCGAGCGGCCGGCTCCCCCTCTCGAGCCGGGCGAGGCCCGCATCAGCACCGTTTACCTCTCACTGGACCCGGCCGCCCGCATCTGGATCGCCGGACCCAGCTACATGCCCGCCGTCGAAATCGGGGACGTGATGCGGGGCATCGGGCTGGGGCGGGTCCAGGAGAGCCGCGACGGCTCGCTTCGCCCCGGCGACCTGGTGACCGGGCTGCTGGGCTGGCAGCAGTACGCCACTCTGCCGGCCGCCGCCTTGACCCGCATCGACGCCCTGCCGGGCATCCCCCTCACCGCCTACCTGCACGTGCTGGGACACATCGGCCTGACCGCCTATTTCGGCCTGCTGGACGTGGGGCGCCCGCGCAGCGGGGAGACGCTGGTGGTCTCGGCGGCCGCGGGCGCCGTCGGGTCGCTGGCCGCGCAGATCGGCAAGATCTCCGGCTGCCGCGTAGTGGGTATCGCCGGCGGGCCCGAGAAGTGCGGCTGGCTGACCGGCGAACTGGGGCTGGACGCGGCCGTCGACTACAAGAACCAGGACGTCGCCGGAGCCCTGCGGGAAGCCACCCCGGACGGGATCGACGTGGACTTCGAAAACGTGGGGGGCGAGATCCTGGACGCGGTGCTGGCGCGGATCAACCAGAACGCCCGCATCGTCCTGTGCGGCCTGATCTCGCAGTACAACCTGAAGCGGCCGGCGCCCGGCCCCTCGCACTTCGCGCGCGTCCTGACGCAGCGGGCGCGGATCGAAGGCTTCATCGTGACCGACTACCTGCCCCGCGCGCACGAGGCCCTTCCGGTGCTGGGAGACTGGCTGCGGCGGGGACGGCTGAAGTACCGGGTGGAGGTCGTGAAGGGGCTGGAAGATGCGCCCCGCGCCCTGGGGAAGCTCTTCGACGGCTCCAACCAGGGCAAGCTGATCCTGCAGGTCTCGGAGGAATCGTGACGCGCTGCCTGCTGGAGACGATCGTAGTCTCGCCCGACGACGCCCGCGCCGCCGCGGCCGCCGGCGCCGACCGCTTCGAGCTGTGCGGTGCCATGGCCCTGGGGGGCCTGACCCCCAGCGCGGGGGTGCTGGCCGCCATCCGGCGGGAGGTCGAGGTCCCCGTGATGTGCATGGTGCGTCCGCGCGAAGGGGGCATGGCCTATACGCCCGGCGAGGTGCGGGCGATGCTGGCCGACGCCGAGTACCTGCTGGAGGCGGGCGCCGCGGGGCTGGTCTTCGGATTCCTGACGGCGGACGGGCAGCTGGACGTCCCCCGCATCCGCGAGTTCCTCCGCGTGGTGAAAGCCTCCGGCCGGCCCGCCGGCACCACCTTCCACCGGGCCTTCGACGTGGCCGCCGACCCGGAGCGGGCGCTGGAGCAGCTGATCGACCTGGGAATCGACCGCGTCCTCACCTCGGGCCGGGCGGCCACCGCGCTCGAGGGGGCCGACCGGATCCGCTCCTTCCGGGAACAGGCGGCCGGGAGAATCGAAATCATGCCGGGAGGCGGCATCGGGCTGGACGACCTGGCCGAGGTGGTGAGCCGCACCGGGGCGCGGGAGGTGCACGTCTACCTGAGCCGCACCGAGCACGACCCTTCCCCGTCGGGCAACCCGGAGGTCTACTTCGGCGCCCATCTGCCGGGTTCGGAGACGGAATACCAGGCGGTGGACGGCGAGGCGGTCCGGCAGGCCCGCCGGATTCTGGAGCGGGCCGGCGATTGAGCGGAGCTCCGGTCAGTTTCCGCCGGCGGCCTCGAGATCCGGCACTTCCAGTCCGAGGAAATAGATGAAGTCCGTCCCCGGCGTGCTCGCGTCCGTCTCGTCGATGGTGGACTTGCTGTGGCAGCCCATGCAGTCGGGCCGCTCGTAGCTCTCCATCGAGCTGTTGCCCAGATACGGCCGCTGCTGGCCGTCGGTCCCGGTGACCGGCGATTTGGGCTGGATCACGCCGGTGATCACGTTCTGGCCGTTGAACACCTGGGCTTGCACGTTGGAGCAGGAGGTCCCGGTCAGACCCGTGGCCCACTGGGTGGTGATCAGCTGGTAGTTGCCCCACACGCTGTCCTGAGGCTGACAGGCCGCATTGGGCGGAGTCTCGTCCCAGCTGGCGGCCCCCGAGTAATAGCCGTCCGGCGGGATCTGGCGGCAGAGGCGCGAATAGCCCGAAGTGGCCGCCGGCGGCTGGTCCAGACACCAGTTCCCGCCGTTGCTCGCCTCGGGGTTGACGCAGTCGTTCGATCCCCCGTTCTGCGCGGGAGACTGATTGCAGCCCTGGCACTGGCCGCTGCTGCCCGCCGCCTGGCAGCTCTGCGGGTAGAAGTTCCAGTTCCGGGAGGCCGTGGAGGAACAATTCTCGTTCTGCGTGCTGTTGCCGGCGGTTCCGTTGGCGGGCAGAGCGGTGCAGTCGGGCGCGTTGTTGGCGTGCTCGAAAGTGGACCACACCCAGGCGCGCTGCGTGGCCGTCTTGCGGACCACGTGCATCCCCACCAGCGCCATCTTCCGGCAGGAGCAGGATGCCGTCCCCGTGCTGTTGCGGTAAGAGTCGTTGAGGACCAGGAAGTTCTCGCTGAAGGAATCGGCCGGAGCGTTGTCGCTGCAGGAGCCGACGTCCATCCAGGCCAGCTTCAGGAAGATCGACTGGCTCGGCTGGCTGGCATCGGAGCAGGGAAAGTCGACCGCCGTCCCGTTGCTCGCCAGTTGCTGCAGGGTGGCTTCCTTCTGCAGCCCCTGCTGGCCGTCGACGGTGAAGCCGGTGATCCAGGTGAAGGTATCGGGGCTGAGCAGGATATGGTAGCGCAGGAAGGTGCCGTTGGAGGCGATCACCGGATCGGCCGACAGGCCCTTGGTTTGCGCTTCCTCGAACTCGTCGTCCACCTTGCCGACCTGGTCCAGCACGCGGTAGCCGGCGTAGCCGTCGACCTGCTGGCAGGCGGTCGGGTAGAACCGTCCGT
The DNA here is from genome assembly GCA_041578395.1 of Acidobacteriota bacterium. Taxonomy (GTDB): domain Bacteria; phylum Acidobacteriota; class UBA6911; order RPQK01; family JANQFM01; genus JBFGHG01. The sequence continues at coordinate 341 of JBFGHG010000369.1, read as the reverse complement.
TCTCGCAGGTCCCGCCCGCGGGATCGGAGTCCTGGTTGCAGTTGATCAGGTCGTCCGTGGAGGACCAGCTGTTCCACTCCGGAGTGCCGCCACCGGCGTTGAGTGCCAGGAAGGTCTGCCAGGAAAAGGCATCCGCCCCCTGCTGCGTCTGGCTGGCCAGGTCGCCGGGCAGCTGGTAGGGCGAGCAGCAGGCGTAGTCGCTGCAGCTGGAGGCGGCCAGGTCGGCAGCCGGTTCCGCTTCCGGTTCGGCGGAGGGCTGGCAGGCAAAGTGAAAGACGAGCAGGGCGGCTGCCCAGACGGCGCGCGGTGGGGTCGGCATGGCTCCTCCTCCCTTTGCATCG
>JBFGHG010000368.1:0-4532 GCA_041578395.1 Acidobacteriota bacterium | reverse complement strand
GGGAGCAGGCAGCGCGGGCGGAGGCCGAGCGGGCCAACCGGCTGAAAGACGAGTTCCTGGCCACGGTTTCCCATGAGCTGCGTACCCCGCTCAACGCCATCCTCGGCTGGGCGCGCATCCTGCGCTCCCCGGAACTCGATCCGGAAACCCGCGAGCGGGCGATCGAGACCGTCGAGCGCAACGCCCGCAATCAGGCGCAGCTGATCGACGATCTGCTCGACGTCTCGCGCATCATTTCCGGCAAAATCCGCCTCGACGTCCAGCCCCTCTACCTGGCAGACGCGGTCCGGCAGGCCTGTGATGCCGTACAACCGGCGGCGGACGCCAAGGAGATTCGCTTCGAGAAGCTGCTCGATCCCCGGGCCGGGCCGGTATCGGGCGACGCCGACCGCCTGCAGCAGGTAGTCTGGAATCTGCTTTCCAACGCCGTCAAGTTCACCCCCAAGGGGGGGCGGGTGCAGGTGCGGCTGGAGCGGGTCGACTCTCGGGTCGAGATCATCATCAGCGACACCGGGAAAGGGATCGGCCCGGAGGTCCTGCCGCACATCTTCGAACGCTTCCGCCAGGCCGACAGCTCCACCAGCCGCACCCATTCCGGACTGGGGCTGGGGCTGGCCATCGTCCGCCATCTGGTCGAGCTGCATGGCGGCCTGGTCGTCGCCGAGAGCGCCGGGCCGGATCAGGGGGCGACCTTCACCGTCAGCCTGCCCGTCGCCTTGTTCCAGCGGCCGAAGACGTTCGAAGGCTCGGCCCCGGAGCGGGCACATCCCACCAGGGACCGGAGCGTCGGCTTCAGGCCCGACTCACGCCTCGCGGGGCTCAGGATCCTGATCGTCGAGGACGAGCCGGACTCCCGGGATCTGCTGGTCGCCCTGCTCGAGCGTTGCGGTGCCGAGGTGGCCGCCACCGGGTCCGCCGCCGAAGCCTTCGATGCCCTGAAGCAACGCAGTCTCGACTGCATCGTCAGCGACATCGAGATGCCCGGGGAAGACGGCTACACCTTCATCCGCAGGGTGAGGGAGGCCGAGCGGGAAAGCGGAAGGCGGGTGCCGGCGGTGGCGCTGACCGCCTACGCACGCACCCAGGACCGCATGCGAGCCCTCGCGGCGGGGTTTCAGATGCACGTGCCGAAGCCCGTGGAACCCGCGGAGCTGCTGACGGTGGTAGCGAGCCTGTGCGGCCGGGCGGGGACGGAGCCCGCCGCCCCGGAACCTTGAGCGTTCGGCCTCACACGGCTTCTAAACCGCCTCCAAACATAGCGATTTTCCCGACGTCAGTTTTGAACCGACAGCCTGGGAAACTGCATCCAATCCAGCCAGAAACCTCTCCCGCCAATCGTGGCGCCCAGGAGAGCAAAAAGAGGAGGTGACCCATGAGACTGAGCAGAGTTCCCCTGTGGATCTCGAGTTTTGTGGTGATCTTCTACCTGAGCGGATCGCTGCAGGCTCAAAGATTCGAACTTCATCCCTATGCGGGTGGAGTACTGAGCCCCAGCAACATCGGCCCCGGCGAGTTCCCCTCCGCTTTGAAGAGCCAGGGGATCTTCGGCATCCGGGGCGACGTTCTCGTCACCCGGAACCTGGAGTTGGGCGGCAATTTCGCCTATCTCGACGACTTCGAGCTCGATAGCACGGATTTGAAGAATCGCGCTTACCTGTGGGAGGCGACGGGCAGCTACCGGTTCAACCTCGAAAAGGTCAAGCCTTTCGTCTCGGTGGGCGTTGGCGGGATCACGCTGGACCCCGATGATCGGCTCTTCGTGACCCCACTCCCGATCCCGCTGCTCGAGCCGGAGACCTTCTTCACCGTCAGCTATGGCGGTGGGCTCAAGGTGCCCACCCTCTGGGGACCGGTGGGACTGCGGGCGGACATCCGCGGCCGAACCCTCCCCGATTTCCTCGGTGAGGCCACGACCTGGCTGGAAGCCACGGGCGGCATCACGCTGACCTTCTGATCCGACTCGCTCCGCAACTGGGCCGGAGGCAGCCCGCGTCCGGCCCAGGCGGTTCGAAGCTACCGCGGATGCCCGGTGCCGTAGGACTGGCCGGCTACGACGATCACCGGGGGCTCGATTTCGCCCGCGATCAGAGCCCGCCGTACACGTCGATCTTCTGGAAGGAGTAGATGACGGCCGACTCGCCGTGCAGCCCGGCTTGCTCGAACTTGCTGTGGCGCAGGGCCCAGTCCACGGCTTCCAGCAGCTCGGGGCTGCGGGGGGACTCGAGCACGCTTTCGATGCGGGCGTTGCCTTCCGGCTGAATGCCGGCCACCACCGAGAGCGAATCCTCATAGGGGAGTTTCCAGGCCACTTCGACCAGACTGCGCAGTTCCTGCTTGCTGTGCAGCACCTGGACCATCACCGGTTCGGCCGGGCGGCGGGCCATGTCGTCGGACACCTCGACCAGCGGGTAACTCCACGGCTGCCAGACGGCCCCGGAGAATTGGCCGGAAACGAGGAGGAAGAGCAGCAGCGTGACAGGAGCCGCTGCCAGCTTGGCGGTCAGCGTCCGGCGCTCGATGCGCAGCAGGTCACGCGCCGTGTGGACGGTCCGGGACAGGTAGCGCCTCCAGGGATTGCTCCTGCCGCCCGGCCGCACCGACCGCCAGACCCCGGCGGCCAGAGCCTCGGGCATTCGCTGATTCTCCTGGAGGAACTCCTGCAGTGCTTCCATCTCCCGCCGGCGCCGGGCGCAGGGGGCGCAACCCTCCAGGTGCAGCTCCACCTCGCGGGCCTGCCGGCCGGTCAATTCGCCGTCCCACCAGGCATCGAACTCTCTCGCCGTCTCTTCGCAGTTCATCAGTGTTGCCCCGCAGTGTAATGGGTCCGTAAAACCTGGCGCAGCCGCTCGCGGCCGCGGGCGATGCGGGACTTGACCGTCCCCACCTGCACGCCCGTGGCGCGGCTGATCTCTTCGTAGCTCAGCTGCTGGACGTCGCGCAGGACGACCGCCGCCCGCTGCTCGAAGGGCAGGCTCTCCAGACCCTTCTCCAGGGCCTCCTTGGTTTCGCGCGACAGCAGCAGACGCTGGGGGGAGGGCTCGCTGCTGGGAGGATCCAGGGGCGGGCCCGACTCGTCCGGGCGCAGGCTCAGCGACAGGGGTGCCGTCCGGTGCCGCAGGCGGCGTTTCCACCAGCGGTTCCGGTTGGCGGCCTGGTTGAGCGTCACCCGGTAGAGCCAGGTCTTGAGGCTGCAGTCGCCGCGAAAACGGTGAATCTTTCGAAACAGGGTCAGGAAGACTTCCTGGGTGATGTCCAGCGCGTCGGAACGGTCGGCCAGCAGCTTGCTGGCCAGGTTGTAGACCATGTCCCGGTAGAGCTGAAACGCCTCGGCGAAGGCCTGCTCGTCCCCTTCCTTGAGGCGGACGACCAGCGCCTCGGCCTGCTCGAAGCCGGCGTCCGGCGAGATCGATCGGCTGAGTTCACCCATGGACACTCCTCGGCATCGGACCCTCTCAACCGGTTAGAGGGCGCGGCGCGCGGAATTGTTCCGCAAGGGGCGAAAAAAGTCGGGAATGACGGGCAGGGAACCCCGTCTCACTCCACTTCAGCTGCGAGTCATCTGGAAGGTGCCGTTGTCGCGGAAGCGGATGTCGAGGCCGATGCGGTTGGCGTCGTTGGTCCCGATCGAGACGGTCCCCGCCGTGAAGTTGAACTTGGGCAGCACCACCCGGTAGCTCCCCGGGGGCACGCGCACCGAGCTGACGCCGGTGCGGCCCTGGAAGTCGATCCGCGAGGCCGTGTAGTTCTGGCCGGTGGACTGGTCCGTCAGCACGAAGTTGAGGTTGGCGAAGCGGTACACGTCGAACTGCGACCCCCGGTCGCGGCTCACCCGGATCACCACCTGGCGGGGCTGGCTGGCGCGCTGCGCCCGCACCAGGCGTTCCTCGTGGCGCGACAGCACCGCCTGCAGGCGGTCGCCCATGTGCTCCTGGGTCCACTTGGCGTACTGGTCCTGGGCGGCGACTTCGGCGATGGCCGCGTTGACCGCCTCCAGGAGCTCGGTGTCCCCTTTGCGGACGGCCACCGCGCAGTCGACGGTGTCGATCACGCCCGGCACGATCTCCAGGCCCGCCACGCCCGGCGTGGTCGCCAGCGAGTAGGCGGACATGTGCTTGTCGTCGATGACGGCGTCCACTTCTCCCCGTTTGAGCGCCAGCACGGCGTCGTCCAGGGTGGCCATCGGCACGATGGTGGAGCCGCTGTACTTGGCCGCCACCTTATCGGCGCCCGCGGTGTCGGCCCGCACCCCGATCTTCTTGCCGTCCAGGGTGTTGGGCCGCAGGTTCGCGTCATGAGCGGGGTTGATGGTCAGCACCAGCTCCGACTGATAGTAGGAATCCGAGAAATCGAGCGTCTGCTTCCGCTCTTCGGTAATGCCGTAGACCGAAATCACCAGGTCGACTTCGTTGTTGGCCAGCGCCGATGACAGCGTCCGGTAGGTGCGGGTGATCCAGAAGGGCTCGATGGGCTGCGGCGCGCCCAGCTTCTCGGTGAGTTTTTCCGAGATCTTCGCCGCCAGGCCGGCCTCGGGC
>JBFGHG010000367.1:0-4534 GCA_041578395.1 Acidobacteriota bacterium | reverse complement strand
GGACCTTCCGGCCTCCGTCGTCGACTACCTCCGGCGAGGCTCCGAGGGGGCTCCGGAGGGGCCCCGCGAGACGCCCAAGCCCGGCGACACCCGCTTCGAGCGTGTCCAGAACGCCATCGTGGCCAGCAACATCCTGGCCCTGCGCGCCGCCTCCTCCCAGGCCCGGCGGCTGGGCCTCGCACCCCTCATCCTCACCTCCCGCGCCTACGGAAACACCTCCGACCTGGCGCGTTTCCTGGTGGCCGTCACCCGCGAGGTCCTGGACAGCGGCAACCCGCTGGCGCCTCCCTGCTGCCTGATCTGCGGCGGCGAGACGACGGTGCGTGTGGAAGGGGACGGCAAAGGCGGGCGCAACCAGGAATGGGCCCTCTGGTGCGCCCGGGAGATCGCCGGCTGGGGGGAGACCCCGGTCCTGTTCGCCAGCCTGGGGTCGGACGGCAACGACGGCCCCACCGACGCCGCGGGCGCCGTCGCCACCCCCGACACGGTTCGCCGCGCCCTGCGCCTGGGCCTGTCCGTCGAGGATCACCTGCGCCGCAACGACTCCTACCACTTCTTCCAGCCGCTGGGAGACCTCATCGTCACCGGACCCACCCAGACCAACGTGATGGACTTCCAGCTGGTGTTGATCGGTGAAGCGGGGGGCTGACGGGGCGTCCGGGCTGGAAAGTCGGTGGTGTCCGATAGAATGAAGAGAGCCGGGCAGAAGTGTCTCCCGGCCATGCCGGCTCGAAGGAAAGCGAGGAGCATTGGGACAGAATTCCCTGGCGGACTACACCGAAGCCCATATCCGCAGCCTGGACTGGAAGGAACACATCCGCACCCGTCCCGGGATGTACATCGGCCGTCTCGGCGACGGTTCGCAGGCCGACGACGGCATCTACCTGCTCTTCAAAGAGGTGCTGGACAACTGCATCGACGAGTTCCTGATGGGGGCCGGGCGGCGCGTGGAGGTGGAGCTCGAGGGGACCCGCGTGCTGGTGCGCGATTTCGGGCGCGGCATACCCCACGGCAAGCTGGTGGAGTGCGTGGCTCGGATCAACACGGGCGGAAAATACGACAGCGGCGCCTTCTACCGCAGCGTGGGCCTGAACGGAGTCGGGACCAAGGCCGTCAACGCCCTCTCCCGGCATTTCCTGGTGGAGTCTTTCCGCGACGGCAAGGTGAAGCGGGCCGAGTTCCAGCGGGGTGACCTGCTGCGCGAGAGCCGCGCCGAAGCTTCGCGCGAGAAGAGCGGCACCCGGGTGATCTTCGAGCCGGACCCGGAGATCTTCGGCGAGTTCTCCTTCGATCCGCGTTTCGTCGAGGAGCGGCTCTGGAACTACGCCTTCCTCAACCGGGGCCTGAACCTCCACTTCGACGGCCAGGTCATCGCCAGCCGCAACGGCCTGCTGGACCTGCTGGCCAAGGAGGTCGAAGAGGGGAAACGCTATCCGGTGATCCACGTCGTGAGCGACAGCATCGAGTACGCCCTCACCCACACCGACGAGTACGGCGAATCGTACCAGTCGTTCGTCAACGGGCAGTACACGCCCGACGGAGGCACCCATCAAGCCGCCTTCCGCGAGGGGGTCCTCAAAGGCCTTCGCGAGTACTTCAACCGGGTCATCGAAGCCGGCGACGCCCGCGGGGGAATCGTGGCGGCCGTGCTGGTGCGCATCCACGAACCGGTCTTCGAGTCGCAGACCAAGACGAAGCTGGGGAGCACGGCCGTCTCCCCCGGAGGGCCCTCGATCCGCTCCTGGGTGGTGGAGTTCGTGCGCGACACGCTGGTCAAGTACCTGCACAAACACCCCGAGACGGGCAAGAAGATGCAGGCCAAGATCCAGCAGAACGAGAAGGAGCGCCGCGATCTGGCCGGAATCAAAAAACTGGCTTCCGAGCGCCAGAAGAAGGCCAACGTCCACAACAAGAAGCTGCGCGACTGCAAGTCGCATTTCAACGAGCCTCGCAGCGGCAGGCACGACCAGACGCAGCTGTTCATCACCGAAGGGGACAGCGCCTCGGGGAGCCTCAGCAAGGCCCGCGACGTCCAGACGCAGGCGGTCTTCTCCCTGAAGGGGAAGCCGCTCAATTGCTACGGCCTCTCCAAGAAAGTGGTCTACGAGAACGAGGAGCTGAACCTGCTGCAGCACGCCCTGGGAGTGGAGGACGACCTGGAGAACCTGCGCTACAACCAGGTGATCCTGGCCACGGACGCCGATGTCGACGGGATGCACATCCGCCTGCTGCTGCTCACCTTCTTCCTGCAGTTCTTCCCCGAGCTGGTCCGCAAGGGGCACCTCTTCATCCTGCAGACTCCGCTCTTTCGCGTCCGCAACAAGAAGGTGACCCGCTACTGCTACAGCGAGGCGGAACGGGACGCGGCGGTCCGGGAGCTGGGGGGCAAGCCGGAGATCACACGCTTCAAGGGCCTGGGCGAGATCTCGCCGAACGAGTTCGGCAGGTTCATCGGCGATCGGATCCGGCTGGACCGGGTGGACATGCTTCCCGGCTTGAAGGTCAAAGAGGTCCTCGAGTTTTACATGGGCAAGAACACGCCCAAACGGCGCGAGTTCATCCTGGACAACCTGATCACCGAGCCGCCCGATCTGATCCGGGAGGCGGGAGAGGTACTGGCGTGAGCAGCCAGGGCCGCCGGCGCGGGGACGACCCCGGGGAGATGGGCGTCCGCGCGACCTACCGGGACTACTTCCTCCAGTACGCCTCCTACGTGATCACCGACCGGGCCATTCCCGAGCTGGCCGACGGTCTCAAGCCGGTGCAGCGGCGGATCCTGCACTCCCTGTGGGAAAACGAGGACGGCCGTTACAACAAGGTGGCCAACCTGGTGGGCCACTGCATGAAGTATCACCCCCACGGGGACGCCTCCATCTACGCGGCGCTGGTGGGCCTGGGTCAGCGCGACCTGCTGATCGACACCCAGGGCAACTGGGGCAATCCCCTCACCAACGATCCTCCCGCGGCGGCGCGCTACATCGAGGCCCGCCTGACGCCCTTCGCCAGGGAGGTGGTCTTCGCGCCGGAGCTGACCTCCTGCCAGCTCTCCTACGACGGCCGCAACCAGGAGCCGGTGGCCCTGCCGGTGCGTTTTCCGCTGCTGCTGGCCACGGGCGCCGAGGGGATCGCGGTGGGTTTGACCACTCGCATCCTTCCCCACAACTTCAGGGAACTGCTGGAGGCGCAGATCGCCCATCTGCAGGGCGAGGAGTTCGAGCTGTACCCCGACTTCCCCAGCGGCGGGCTGGCCGATGTGAGCGGCTACAACGACGGGCTGGCGGGCTCGCGGGTCAAGGTGCGGGCACGGCTGGAGCCGGGCAAGGGGAAGTCGATCGTGATCCGGGAGATCCCCTACGGCACCACCACCGAGTCGCTGATCGACTCCATTCTGAGCGCCAACGACAAGGGGAAGATCAAGGTGGCGCGGGTGGAGGACAACACGGCCGCCGAGATCGAGATCGTGGTTACCTTCGCCCGCGGCGTGGACATGGACAAGGCGGTGGACGCCCTCTACGCCTTCACCACCTGCGAGACGTCGCTGAGCACGTCCCCGATCGTGGTGCACGAGGGGCGCCCGGTGTCCCGCAGCGTCAGCGAGCTGCTGGTGGACAGCGCCAAGCGGACCCGGGCCCTGCTGAAGCTGGACCTCGAGATCCAGCAGGAGAAGCTGGAGCTGGCCTGGCACCGCAAGAGCCTGGTCCAGATCTTCGTGGAAAACCGGATCTACACCCGGATCGAGGAGTGCGAGACCTGGGAGTCCGTGCTGGAGGAGATCGCTGCCGGGCTCGAACCTTTCGAGTCCCGCCTCCGCCGCCCCGTCACCCACGACGACCTGGTCTACCTGACCGAGGTGCGCATCCGCCGCATCAGCGCCTGGGACGCCCGCAAGGCGCGCGAGGAGCTGGAGGCGATCGACGCGGAGCTGAAGCGCATTCGCCGGGACCTCCGGCAGCTGACCCGCTACACGGTCGACTACCTGCAGCGGCTGCTGGCCAAATACGGGGAGGGACGCGGGCGCCGCACCGAGTTGACCACCTTCGACGCCGTGCAGGCGGTCACCGTGGTGGCGCGGACCGAGAAGCTGTACGCGGATCTCGCCAGCGGCTTCATCGGGACCGATTCCAAGATCGGCGACGAGGTGGGGCCCTGCTCCAGCATCGACGACGTCCTGATCGTGCTCGAGGACGGGGGGCTGCTGGTCACCAAGGTGGCTGCCAAGAAGTATGTCGGGGAAAAGATCCTCCACGTGCAGGTATTCACACCTAAAACCCGAAACAAAGTGTTCAACGTCGTGTACGAGGATCTGGGACGCGGGACGGCACACGTGAAACGCTTCTCGACGGGCGGCGTGACGCGCGACCGGCGCTACGAACTGGGCAAGGGGAAGAAGGGGACGCGGATCCTCTACCTCTCGGAGGGAGAGGGGCACTTCGTGTACGTCCGGCTGCGCAAGAAGCCCCGCATCAAGACCGACCTGTACGTCCGCTTCGACGAGCACGCTGTGAGGGGGCGGGGGGCCGGCGGGGTGACGTTG
>JBFGHG010000366.1:0-4538 GCA_041578395.1 Acidobacteriota bacterium | reverse complement strand
GGGACGGCGCCGCGGCGCGGCTCACCGAGGCCGCCGGCTACTTCGAGGAGAAGGGCTGCCGGGCCCTGATCCTGGCCTGCACCGAACTCGGTCTGGTCGAGATCGGAACCCCTCTGCCTCTGCTGGACTCCCTCGACATCCTGGCCGCGGCGACGGTCCGTGAGGCGCGCCTCGAGCGGGCCGCCCCCGCCACAGGGACCGACGGGGCCCCCGATGCGTCAGGGTTTTGAGACTTCCAGGACCGCCAGCGTGATGTTGTCCAGGCCGCCCTTGTCGTTGGCGTCCGAGACCAGGGCGCGGGTTACCGTCTCCAGGTCGGGGTCCCCCAGCCGGGCGGCGATTTCCTCGTCGCTCAAGGCGTCGCTCAACCCGTCCGTGCAAATCAGGAAGCGGTCGCCGTTCTGGACGGAGATCGGGAAGATATCGGGTTCCACCTCCCCGCTGATCCCCAGCGACCGGTCCAGCAGGTTCTTCTGCGGATGGCGCCGGATCTGGTCTTTGGTCAGAAAGCCCTGCTGGTGCAGGCGGTAGACGGGGGAATGGTCGGTGGTGATCTGCTTCAGCTCGCCCTCCCGCCAGCGGTAGATCCGGCTGTCCCCGATGTGCGCGACCCAGGTGGATCCGTTGCGGTCCCCGGCCGCCTCCCCTCGAATCCAGAGCAGGCTCACCGTGGTCCCCATCCCCTGCTGCTCGGGCTGGGCCGCCTGCTGGCGCAGGATCCGTTCGTTGGCCAGGTGTACGCTCCGGGCCAGCGCCCCCCGGGACGACTCGCCTTCGCTGCCGGCCAGGACTTCCTCCAGGGTTTGGGAGGCGATATCGCTGGCGACTTCCCCGGCCGCATGCCCCCCCAGCCCGTCGCACACGCCGAACAGGCCGATCCGCGGCACCGCGATCAGAGCGTCCTCGTTGTTCTGCCGAACCCGGCCCACGTCCGAGAGAGTCCGGCAGATCACCCGCAAGGTCCCGATACGCGCCGAATCGCTTGACATTACCGTGTCGTCTTTCATTCAGCGACTCGATTCCGGTTCGATGCGGCCGCCCCTCGGGCGAACCCTCCGGCTCAGTGCTCGGTCACCGTCCCCGGGACCGGGGCCTGTCCGAACCCGTCCAGCAGCCGGAGGTGGCACTTGACGAGCCCGTAGCCCACGAGAATCAGGAGGACCCAGGCGCCTACTTTCTTCCAGACGGGATGTGTCAGTTGAAAGCCGCAGTAGGGACAGTAGGTGGGACGACTGGCCAGGGTGACCCGGCAGTTCGAACAGGTCTCCATTGCGGCCGCTAGTATGGCAGAAAGCGCCGGAGGTTGCGAACGGGCCCGCCCTCACGTCGCGCCGCCCGTCTGGCCGGCCAGTTGCCTCAAATCGTCCAGTGCGATCACCGCCACCCCCAGTTCCCGCGCCTTCTCCAGCTTCGACCCGGGACCGTCGCCCGCCAGCAGGAAGTCGGTCCGCGACGAGACCGAAGAGGTCACCTTGCCGCCCCGGCTCTCGATGAACTGCTTGGCCTCGACGCGGCTCATGCCGGGAAGGGTTCCCGTGACGACGAACGTCTTTCCCTCCAGCCGCCCCGTGCGCCGCACACCCCGGTGCTCGAACTGCAGGCCGGCCTCGCGCAGGCGCTGGAGCAGCTCCCGGTTCTCCGGCTGCCGGAAGTAGCCGTGAACGCTGGCGGCGATCTCGGGACCGATGCCCTCGATGGCGGCGATCTCCTCCAGCGAAGCGGCCTCCAGGCTCTCGAGGTCTCCCAATCCCGCAGCGAGCAGTTCGGCCACGGTTTCTCCAACGTGGCGCAGGCCCAGAGCGAACAGCACCCGTGAAAAGGGCTGCCGCCGGCTCCGCTCGAGGCTGTCCAGCAGGTTCTGGGTCGACTTCTCCTTGAAGCCCTCCAGCTGGGAGATCTGTTCCGCGTCGAGTCGATACAGGTCGGCCGGGTCGCGCACCAGGCCCAGCTCCACCAGCTTGTCCAGGGTGGAGGGCCCCAGGCCGCGGATGTCCATGGCTCCCCGGCTGACGAAGTGCTTCAGCGACTCCATGCGGCGGGCGGGGCAGGCCGAGTTCGAGCAGTAGGCCATGGCGTCGCCCTCCTCTCGAATCACCTCGGCCCCGCACGACGGGCAGCGGTCGGGATAAGAGAACTCGGCTTCCTCCCCGCTCCGCTTCTCCAGCACCGGTCCCACCACCTGGGGAATGACGTCCCCCGCCCGCTTGACGATCACCCAGTCGCCGGCGCGGATGTCCTTGCGGCGGATGTCGTCCTGGTTGTGCAGCGTCGCCTGGCGGATGGTCACGCCGCCCACCTGCACGGGCTCCAGGACCGCGTAGGGATTCAGCGTGCCGGTCCGGCCCACGTTGATGCGGATCTCAACGAGACGCGTGGTGGCCGTCTGGCCCGGGAACTTGTAGGCCACCGCCCAGCGCGGGTCGCGGCTGACGGTTCCCAGCCGCCGCTGCAACTCCAAACGGTCGACCTTCACCACCACGCCGTCGATCTCGTAGTCCAGCGTGTTGCGGCGCTGCTCCCAGGCGCGGCAGTACTCGATGACCCCCTCCAGGTCGTCGTGGCGGCGGTAGGCGGAGTCGACGGGCAGTCCCCAGCCGGCCAGGGCCTCGAGGGCGCCGTACTGGGTCTCGGGCTCCTCCCCGCCTTCCAGGTAGCCGATCGAATAGGCGCGGAAGTCCAGCGGCCGCGAAGCGGTGACGGCCGCGTCCAGCTGCCGCAGGGCTCCGGCGGCCGCGTTGCGGGGATTGGCGAACGGGGACTCCCCCTGCTGCATGCGCTCCTCGTTGAGGCGTTCGAAGGCGGACAGGGGCAGGAAGGCCTCGCCCCGGACTTCCACCAGGCGGGGGGCGGAGCCGGAGTCGAGGCGCTCCGGAATGCTGCGGATGGTCCGCAGGTTCTCGGTGACGTCTTCCCCGACCTGTCCGTTGCCCCGGGTGGCGCCCCGGCGCAGCTCGCCCCGCTGGTAGGTCAGCGCCACCGCCGTGCCGTCGATCTTCAATTCCGTCACGTAGCCGATCGGCCCGGGGTCGTCCAGCAGGTTGCGGATGCGTTTTTCGAAGGCCCGCAGCTCGTCTTCATCGAAAGCGTTGGCCAGGCTCAGCATGGGAGCGTGGTGCCGTACCTTGGCGAACTTCTCGGCCGGCTCCACCCCGATGCGCCGCGTGGGGGAGTCCGGGGAGGCCAACTCGGGGTGCTCCGCCTCGAGCTGCTGCAGCTGCCGAAAGAGGCGGTCGTATTCGGCATCGCTGATCTCCGGATCGTCGTCCAGGTAGTACCGCTGGTTGTGGTATTCGATGCGTCGCCGCAACTCGGCGGCGCGGGCCTCGGGAGCTTGCCGGTCATCGCTCACGCGGGGCATCTTAGCACGCCGCAAGGCTCCGTCCGGCGGGCCTCCGGCGCCTGCCGAAAGGGCGCCGATCCACGGCTGGCCGGGCGTTTTGCCTTGCCGGCAAATCTGCTATCATTGGCGCGCCATGAGTTCGCCCGTGATCAGCAAGATCGTGTTCACGGTCACGTTTCCCAACGGAAACCGGCGACGGGTGCACATTCCCCTTTTGAAGCTGCATTCTCTGGCCCGAAAACAGCTCTCGGACGGGGACGTGATCGAGACCATCGACCACCTCTTCAAGTGTTCTCGATGCCTCGAGAACTACCGGCTGGTCCGGGCCACCTACCCGGAGTTGTGGCGGGCCTGACTACCTCCGGGCAGCGCACCCTGGAGCATTCATGAGGCTGGATTTCAGAGCGTTCCGGCAGCTGGCCCGAGGCCGCTTCTGGAAAGACCTCTGGGATGGTTTGAACGACGACCACTGCTGGGGCATGGCCGCCGAGCTGAGCTACTACTTCCTGCTGGCCTTCTTCCCGTTCCTGATCTTCATCAGCGCCATCGTGGCGGTGATTCCGCTGGAGGGGGACCTGCTGGCCTGGATGCTCAACGACCTGCACCGCTTCCTGCCGGGGCAGACCTTCGAGCAGGTTCGCGAGATCGTCGGGAACTTCACGGGCTGGAGCGGGACCGGAGTGGCGCTGCTCTGGGCGCTGGTGGCGTTGTGGGCCGCTTCGCTGGGCCTGAACGGGATGGTGGGAGTGCTCAACCGCGCCTACCGCGTCAAAGACCAGCGCTCCTATTTCCGGGTCCGGGCGCTCTCGATCGTGGTGACGGTGGCCGTTTCCCTGTTCATCATCCTGTCGGGGGCCCTGCTCTTCTTCGGCGAGTCGCTGCTGGCGGCCATCGCGCAGATCCCCTTTCCGGAGAAGGTCTGGCTGCCGTGGGGCGTGAAGCTCTTCTATTCGATCATCCGCTGGACCCTGGTCTTCCTGTTCCTCAACCTGGGCATCCAGATCGTCTACTACGCGCTGCCGGCCCGCCGGCTCCCCTGGCGGCTGTTCTCTCCCGGCAGCGTCTTCGTCGCGCTGGGCTGGCTGCTGGGTTCGCTGGCGTTTTCCTACTACATCAACAGCTTCGCCAACTACCAGCGCATGTACGGCACGCTGGGCGACCTGATCGTGCTCATGATCTGGTTCTACTACTCCAGCCT
>JBFGHG010000365.1:0-4539 GCA_041578395.1 Acidobacteriota bacterium | reverse complement strand
CTCCGCGCCCACCAGATTGAGCTCGACAGTCGTTGGCTCGCCGCCGGTGTTGGCCAGGTTGAGTTCGGTCGTGAAGCCATTCCCCACGCGCACCTGGTTGAAGGCCAGACGTCGCGCCCGGGGCGGCAAATCGGCCCCGTCGAACTCGGTGCCGCTGGAGTTGAGGATCAGGAAGAAACCGGTCAGTCCGCTGCTCATGCTGAAGCCCTGCACCCAGCCCACCGTGGCTGGCTCCGCTCCCGACCCGAACAGCTCCCGCAGCACGGTGGAGAGCTGGCGGCCCGCCGGAATAACGACCTCTCGCACCGCCAGCACCGAGCCGTCCGCGCCGTAGGCGGTCAACACGACCGTCGCGTCCTCGGAGTTCGGATTGGTGATGGCGATCCCCGTGAGCACGTCCGGCTCGAACGTCAGCCGAGGGAAGTCGAGCACACTGGCGGCGGGCAGCCAGCCGCACAGTGCCATCACAATGCAGAGTCGGAAGAGGGTCGCGACAATCGTTCCGGCTTTCATTTCTTTCTCCATGCTCCGCAGCGGGGTCGAGCCCCCGTCACTTTCGAAGGATGACGCTGGCCAGTGCCCGCAGGTCGAGACGGTCGATCACTCCGTCCTGGTCGATATCGAACAGGGCAGTGCCGGCGACGCTGCCGCCTCCCACGTCCTCCACACTCTCGCCGTCGCCGTCGTTGATTTCCCGGATCAGAAGCCCGATGTCCTCGACATCGACCGTGCCGTCGCCATTGAGATCGCCGGCTGCAATGACCGCGGTGGCGGCCATTGCTTCGTTGTTCGAATCGTCCGGGTCGATCACCGCCGAGGAGACGCTGGCCCGGTTGAGGATCTCGCCCCGCAGGTCTGCTGCCAGATTGACGTTCAACAGGACGGTGCCGGTCTGGCCCGCCTCCAGGTCGCCGCACAGCAACTCGAGGGCGCCCTCGTCCGACCCGTCGTCCTCCGCCGGGGCACAGACATTGCTTTCGATCGAGTCGAGAGTGACTCCGGCCGGCAGCAGCTCCGCGATGACCACGCCGTCCGCGTCGGAAGGACCGAGGTTTGTGAACTCCAGCCCGTACTGGAGACTGCCTCCGGAGGCCGTCAACTCATCGGCAGTTTTGATCAGCTGCAGATCGGCTAGCGGCTGCACGTTGACCACGATCCGGACCGTGTTGTTGGCGGGATCCGGATCGTTGTTGGCCAGGGTCAGGCCTCCCTGCAACCTTTGAATGCCGGAGGAGTTCGAAACGAGGTCGAAATCGATCAGGAACGTCTCCCCTACCCGGATGTTTCCGAGGTTGCAGGTCACCAGACCCGAACTTTGGGAACAGGCGCCCCGCGGGCTCACGGCGCTGAAGCGCAGTTCCAGCCCGGCAGGCAGGCCGGCCCGGTACTGGACCCCGGCGGCCGTGGCCGGTCCGAGGTTGCCGACCATATGGCGGATGCGGAACTGCTGGCCGATCAGCACCGGCTCGGGGAAGACCGCAGACAGACTCAGGTCCGTGGAAGTGTCGACACGCGTCTCTTCGCGGGCCGTGTTGTTGGTCGAATCAGAGTCCGGTTGATCGCCCGCCAGCTCGACTTCGAGTGCGATCGGCCCGGTGGTGTCCTCGAGAATCGAAAGGACGATTTCCACCGACTCGCTGGCGCCATTCGCCATCGCTCCCAGCGCGCAGTCGATCACGCGGTTGGAAAAGCTGCAGTCTGCCCCAGAGAGCAAGGCGGCCGAGAAGAAGCGGGTTCCGGCCGGCAGCTGCGAGGTGAGCTTCACGCCGGTTGCGTCCGACGGCCCCTCGTTGTTCACGTGCGCGCGGTAGCGGACCTGCGAGCCGACCGCCACCGGATCGGGCGAGTCCTCGAGGCGGACTCGCAGGTCGGCGGGGCAGACTTCCGCCGTGAAAGACAGTCCGTACTTGCCGGCCAGTTCCTCGTTGATGGCGTTGCGCTGCTCGCACGACAGGGCGCGGTCGTACACGATCAACTCGGCGATGTCCCCTTCGTAGAAGAAGCCCAGCGCCGGGAAGGCCCCCAGCGTCGCTCCGGTGTAGGAACTCAGCGGCGCCGTACTCGTGTCGCTGGCCACCGGCAGGCCGAAGCGCTGAATGATCCGTCCCTCGCTCATGTCGAAGGTGAAGGTGGTCAGGGCAAACTCCTGCGTACCGTCGTAAGCGGACACCACCGCGTCCAGGTCGTTGCCGAAGTGGGACTGGCGCAGCAGACTCTCGTTTTCGTAGCCCAGGATCAGGTCCTCGTTGACTCCGGCCGTGTCGCCGCCCAGGAAGAAGTTCGCCACCCCGAAGCGGTCGCGACCCTCCACCGCGAAGATGGTGTAGTTGGAGTTGGCCAGGAATGTGCCGTCGAAAGGCATCGAATCGGTCTGGAAGCGCAGCGTCGGAATGCCGCCCGGTGCGCCCGGGCGCAACAGCGGCTGTCGGTTGGGGTCTGGCTGCACCGCGTGCCGGCCGTTACTCGACTGGTCATCCCACCGGCTCACCAAACCCGTCGCGTCGGCCGTCACTCCCGCGTCCGCCTTGAACCACACCGACAGGCCTCCCAGAATTCCGGCGGGCGCCAGCTGGGTTGCCTCCACGACCTGCTCGTCCCCGGGGTTGGTTTCCAGCGTGGAAGAGGATACCGAGGCGTCGTTGATCAGCATGTTGGTCGCTGCCGGGTCGATGCCGACCGTGACCGTGTACTGCGCCGAAGCCCCGGCGCCAATCGTGCCCAGCGTGCAGTCGGGGACGCCGGCCGGGTCCTCGTCGCACCCCGTGGTGGAGACCAGCGAGACCCCCGCCGGCAGGGTGTCGGTGACCACGACGTCGAGAGCCTCCTCAGGCCCGTTGTTGATCACCCTCAGAGTGTAGATCAGCATCCCGCCCGCGAGGGCCGGATCGGCCGAGTCGGTCTTCTCCAGCACCAAATCCGCGCCCGCGCCAATCAGGGTCGTCTCGGAAGCGGATTCGTCTCCCGGATTGCTTTCCGCGGTCGAGGAGGTGACCGAGGCGTTGTTGGTGAGCGTGCCGGCGGCGCCGGGGTTCACGTCGACGGTGATGGTGTACTGAGCCGAGCCGCCCGCCGCTATCGTCCCCAGCATACAGTTGGCGACGCCCCCTGGATCTTCGGCGCAACCCGAGGTGGACACGAACGTGACCCCGGCCGGCAGCGTGTCGTCGACCACCACGTCGAGCGCCTCAGCGGGCCCGTTGTTGGTCACCGTCAGGGTGTAGGTCAGCTGGTCGCCGGGCGACACCGGATCGACCGAATCGGTCTTGGTGAGAACCAGGTCGGCGGCGCTCTCGGCGAACGTAGTCTCGGATACCGACTCGTCTCCCGGGTTCGCCTCCGGGGTGGAGGACGAGACCGAGGCATTGTTGACCAGCATCCCCGTGGCCGAAGGATCGATGTCGACGGTGATCGTGTACTGCGCCGCTGCACCCGCGGAGACGGTCCCCAGGGAGCAGCTGGGCTCGCCAGCGGGGTCCTCGGCACAGCCGGAGGTGGAGACCAGTGTCACACCGGCCGGCAGCGTGTCGTCGACCACCACGTCCTGCGCGTCCGAAGGCCCGTTGTTGGTCACCGTGAGCGTGTAGGTCAGGCTGCCGCCCGCCGGCACGGGATCGGCGGAATCCGCCTTGGAGAGGACCAGGTCGGCGCTGGCGGCAACCATGGTCGTCGCGGAGGCCGACTCGTCTCCCGGGCTGGCCTCCACGGCCGACGAAGAGACCGTGGCCGTGTTTGTGATGGGGCCCAGGATCGAGGGATCGACCGAGACCGTGATCGTGTATTGCTTCGAAGCCCCATTGGCTACGGTTCCCAGGGAGCAACTGGGAACTCCCATCGGATCGTTGTTGCAGCCGTTGGTGGATACCAGGGTGACGCCGACCGGTAGCGCGTCGTCGACGACCACGTTGGGGGCGTTGTCGGGACCGTTGTTGGTGACCGTGACGGTGTAGTTCAGCTGGGTGCCTGCAACCACCGGATCGGGCGCGTCAGTCTTGGCGAGCACCAGATCGGAGTTCACCAGCAGGCAATTGGGAACCGAGGTCAGGAAAGGGTCCGCGTCGACGTTTCCGAAGAAAGAGTCGCCCGATCCGCCCAGATTGCTGGGTCCGTCCGCAGCCCCCCAGAAGTTGTTCTCGGCGTCGACCAGTGGATCAGCGGTCCCGTTGAATACACCGGTAGTGTTCCCGGAGATCTGATTGTCGAACATGGCCGCATTCGCCGTATTGCCGAATCGGACGCCGATCGAGTTGTTCAGCAGCGCGGTGCAACTCATCGAAAAGCCGGTGCCGCCAGAGATGTTGACACCCGTGCTCTTTCCGCTCGCGTCGACGTTCCGGATGGTCAGGTCGTCGCAGTTGAAGGCCTGGATGCCGCTGTCGTTGGGGAAGACCGCCCCCGCGTCCGAGACGTCGATGCCATCGATCACGGAGGCGGTCAGGCTCTGCACCTGCAGTGCCGTGAACTCGATGCCGTCGATCCCGCTGGTGCTCTCCAGCACCACCTGGGAGCCGGCCACCGAGCCGTCGGAAATGGTCACGTTCG
>JBFGHG010000364.1:0-4555 GCA_041578395.1 Acidobacteriota bacterium | reverse complement strand
GATGCTGGGGGATCGGCCCCGCCGCGACGGCGAGTCCGTCCGGGAGGACACCATCGTGACCCTGGACGGCCGGGCCAGCGACCTGAGCGACGGCTCGCAGCCGGAGGGCCTCGAATACGCCTGGCGGCAGACGGCGGGTGTGCCCGTCGCCCTGCTGGACGCCGACACCGCGGTGGCGCGCTTCCGCGTGCCCGAAATGGAAGGGAGCGCCGGCGCCCTTCGTTTCGAACTCACGGTCAGCAAGGACGGGGTGAAATCCGATCCAGAGGCGGTCGAACTGCCCGTCTCGGCGGCTCCGCTCTACTTCAGCCAGGTCGCCTTCGGGCCCTTTCTGGAAAAGCGTTTCCAGACCGTGCTGTTGCTGATCAACGACCGCTCGGAGGACGTGCAGGCCCGGGTCGGGCTGTTCGACCAGGAGGGCCTGCCGCTGGCCGCCGGCCTGGAGGGTGAACCCGACTGGTCTGCAGACGTCCCGCTCCAGATCGAGGCGGGCGGGTCGCGCCGGCTGCGCTTCTCGCCGCTGGAGCAGGAGCGCACCGTGGTCGGCTGGGCACGCGTGGAGTCGAGCCTGCGGCTGACGGGGCTGGTCCTGTACCAGCTGCGCGACCGGCAGAGTGGTGAGCTGGGTTCGGAGGTGAGCCTCTATTCCTCGCCTGCCGCCGACAGCCACCGGACCTTCTTCGACGCGGGCTACGGTCTGGCTGCCGCCCTGCTCAATCCCGGGACGGAGCCGATTCTGGCGCGGCTGATGCTGACCAACGCCGAGCACGGCCCCGACAACCCGCTGGCCTCCAAGCTGGTGCAGCTGGAAGCGGGCACACAGTCCGCCTTCTTCCTGGACGAGAGCCTGTTCGGGGATTCGGGCGGACCGCTGCCCGTCGCCACCCTGCTGATCGAGGCGGAGGGCGGCCTGGTGGCCGTGACCGTGCTCAAGACGAGCGGCGGCCTGGCGATTTCGTCCCTGCCGGTGGCCTCGCGATAGACGGCGATCCAGGCGGCGGGCTATGCTGGTGGTCCTGATGCGAAAACCCCTCCGCCTGGTTCTCCCCGCGGCCGCCTGCCTGGCTCTGGCGCTGGCCGTAGGCAGCTGCGGCTCCGCGGCACCCGAAGCGGTGCTGCTGATCGTGGTGGACACGCTGCGGCCGGACCACCTGGGGCTGTACGGCTACGGCCGGCAGACCTCGCCCCACCTGGACCGCTTCTCGCGCGAGGCGCTGATCTTCGAAAACGCCTGGTCGACTTCCTCCTGGACCCTTCCGGCCATGGCGTCGCTGCTGAGCGGACGATACCCGGCCGGCCACGGGGCCGGCCAGCTCAAGGCCGGCACCGAGAAACCGATCCCGGGGGCGCTCCACGGCAGCATCCAGACCCTCCCCGGCGTTCTGGCGGCGTCCGGGTGGGAGACCCTGGCGCTGATCAACAACCCGTTCCTGCACGACCGCTTCGGCCTGGGGCGGGGTTTCGGAGAGTACGACTACGCCCCCGCCAACAACCGGGAGCTGCGCCGCGCCGACCGGAGCGTCGACGAGCTGCTGGAGCGGCTGCAGGGATTGGAGCCGCCCTTTTTCGCCCTGCTGCACCTGTTCGACCCGCACATGGACTACGACCCGCCCCCCGCCTTTCGGGGACGCTTCAGCGGCGCTTCGGAGGGGCCCTACCCGGTTACTGATTTCGAGGGAATCCGCGCTCGGGCGGCCGCCCTCTCCCCCGAGGAGCGCCGTTTCATCGAAGCGGCCTACGACGAAGAGGTGGCCTTCGTGGACGAGCAGCTGGGACGGCTCTTCGGCGCGCTCGAGAAGCTCCCCTTCGGCGACGGCCTGCTGATCGTGGTGACGTCGGACCACGGCGAAGAGTTCTTCGAACACGGCAGCTTCGAGCATGGCCACAGCCTGCACGGCGAAGTGGTCCGCATTCCCCTGCTGATGAGGGGTCCGGGGGTGAACCCGGGCCGCTCGCAGGCATCGGTCACGCTGGCGGACCTCCCTTCGACGGTCCTGGACGCCTTCGGGCTCGAACCGCTGCCGGGGGCCGAAGGATCGTCGTTGTGGGGCGTGGCGGCCCGCGGCGAGACGCTGTCCGGGCGAGCCTTGCCCGCCGAGGGCATCCTCTGGGGACCGCCGGCCGGCGCGCTGCTCGAGTGGCCCTTTCGCCTGCTGCTGGACGAGAGCCTGGACCGCGTCAGCCTGTTCGACCTGCGCCGCGACTTTGAAGAACTGGAGGACCTGTCACACGAGTCCCCGCAGCGGGTGGCCGAAATGGCGGCCCGCTGGAACCTGCACCGGCAGCAGCCTTCCCCGCCCTGGATCCTGCCGCAGCTGGACCCGGAGACGCTGGAGCGCCTGCGCTCCCTGGGCTATATCCGCTAGCCGGCAGTGGGAGGCCGTCATTCCCTCCTCGAGAATCACGGGCAGGATGCCCGTGCCGCTACAGGTCTTCTTTGCCGAAACGGTGGTTGAGCAGCTGGACGGTGTAGGCGTTGCCGCAGTAGATGCCGCGCAGCAGGGCCGCCAGGGACTTGTGGTCGCGGGCTCCCGGCGGCGGGGCATCCAGCAGGCCGTTGGCGTTCATCGTCGGCCAGTCAGGGTCTCCGCCGTTGGGGGAGACGTGACGCTCGATGTTCCCGACCGACTGGGCCAGCGTTTCGACCGCCTGGCTGAGCCGGGAGATCTGCAGGGCCACGACGACGAAACCGACGATGATGACGATGAGTGTGAAACCCGTGGACAGCATGGCTTTCTCCTTCTGAAAACGATGGTTTGAGTCAGGATTGCCGGGTCCGGGACGGTGGTGACTTCACCTCCCGCCCGCTCGGCGGAGCGCCTCCCGGGCCCGCTCGAGCCGCGGGAAGCCTGCAGACGCCCCTTCGTAGATGGCCAGCGCGCGGCCGAGATGCTCGACTGCCTCGGCGAGCTGCCCGCCCTCTTCGGCCAGCTCGGCCAGCTTCAGGTGGGCCGCCGGAAAACGCGGATTGAGGGACAACGCTTCGCGGCAACTGCCGGCCGCCCCCTGGAGGTCCCCCGCCGCTTGCTGGGCGGAGGCCAGCGCCACCAGGAACAAGGGCCGCTCGCCGGGTCCCAGCTCTAGCGCCCGCCGCATCTCGGCCACGGCGTCGCCGAAGCGCCCTTCCGCCTCCGCCAGGCGGGAGGCCAGATGGTGGTGAAACTCCGCCTCTCGAAGCGAGGACGAATCGGAGAAGCGCTGCTCGAGCGTTCGCGAAGTCTCGCGTGCCGCCGCCAGGTCCCCTTCTTCGATCTGAATCAGCCCCAGCAGCCAGAGGCCCTTCACCATGGCGCCGTCCTGGCGAAGCGCGGCCGCCGCGGCCTGGCGCGCCTCCTCGAGCCGTCCCAGTTCCCAGTGGAACCGGCCCAGGCTCCAGCGGCCCTCCTTCTCCTGCTTCTCGCCGATCGCCTGCACCAGGTAGCGGTCGAAGTACTCGCGGGCTCGAGGCACGCGGCCCAGCAGCAACTCCAGTTCGCCCAGGTTCTGCAGGGAATGCGAGAAATCGGGGTCCAATTCGAGCGCCCTCTCGAACTCCCGACGCGACGCCCGGTAGTCTCCCCGCAGCATGTGGACGAAGCCGAGCCCGTCGTGGGCAGCGGCTTCCCGGGGCCACTCCTGGACGAACCGGGCACATGCTTGCTGGGCGGACGGGTAGTCGGCCGCCGACAGGTAGGCGTAGCAGAGGTACAGATGCGCCCTCGGTTCGGCACCCTTGTCCAGAGCCTGCCGGTACTCGCGGATGGCCAGGTCGTAGTCCCGGACGTGAGTGGCGTACGACCAGCCCAGCCGGAACGGCCAGGTCGGCTCGGCGGGCTGCAGCAGCTGCAGTTCCCGCAGATGGGCCTGATAGCCGTCCCAGTTCTCGCGCAGCTGAGCCTGCCGCTGCAGGACCGTCAGCTGATCGACCCGGGGGACTCGGGCCAGCAGCGGAGCCGCGTTGTCCAGCGCCTCCAGGGCCAGGTCCCGCTCTCCCAGGTTGTCGTACACGTTGGCCAGCAGGTCCCAGGCGTGCAGGAAGTCGGGGTCCTCCGCCACGGCGTCGCGGCAGTGGGCCAGCGCCTCCTGGTAGCTGCGCCCGTGCAGCCGCTGCCGGCACTGCACGTATGCCTTGTAGGCGTCCTTGGAGGAGGTCTTGAGCCGGGCTACCCCTTCCTTGACCTCCGGCGATTCTTCGCTCTCGATTTCCAGTGCCCGGCGTACGTCGCGTGACAGCTCAGCCACCACGTCCAGGAGCTGGTCTCCGCCGGCAGCACCCGCCACCTTGGGCGAGTCCAGCACGCGGCCGGAGGCCAGGTCGGTGATCTGCGAGATGATGGTCAGCCGGCCCTCCTCCATGAAGACGCTGCCCCCCACCATGTAGGCGGCGTTGGCGCGCTCGGCCAGTTCGCGCAGGTGGGCCTTCTGGGTGAGGCCGTCGCCTTGCTCCCCTAGGTTTTCCAGCACCCGGTCCATGTTTCGGACCTGCAGGTAGGCGGTCCGGCTGAGGCTGTAGATGATCTGATCTGGTATGCCCTGACTCCACCAGTACAGTTCCATGTCTCCGGTGAAGTTGTCG
>JBFGHG010000363.1:0-4561 GCA_041578395.1 Acidobacteriota bacterium | reverse complement strand
GTGGACACGCCTTCGGATGCCTCCATCGTGGGGATCCTGGACGAGTTCAACTTCGAGGAGGGCGCGCCATGATCCTCGGCCGGGTCGTCGACCCGCTGGTCGCCACGCGCAAAGACCCCTGCTTCGAAGGCCACAAGCTGCTGCTGGTGCAACCCCTGGACCTGGACGGCAGCGACCTGGGAGACACCGTGCTGGCCATCGACGGAGTCGACGCGGGCGTCGGGGACCAGGTGCTGCTGGTCCAGGACGGCTGGGCCGCCATGAAGGTGCTGGGCCGCTTCTTCACCCCCGTGGACGCCGCCGTGATCGGGGTTGTCGACCAGGTCGATTTTTACGACAGACCCCGGTGCTAGAATAGGCCCCGTTGCTGGCGGCGCCCTCCCGCCACAGTCCATGAAACGGTGTGACGGGCGGATGAAAGTCAAAATAATCGTCAAGCTCAAACCGGGGGTGCTGGATCCCCAGGGCCAGGCCATTCAACGCTCGCTGAACACGATGGGCCACAGCGAAGTGATCGGCGTGCGGCAGGGAAAGTACTTCGAGATCGAGTTCAACGGCGGGGACAGCGAGTCGATTCGGGAGACGGTCCGGGAGATCTGCGAGGAGATCCTCTCCAATCCGCTGATCGAAAACTTCGAGATACAGGAGATCTCGTGAAATTCGGAGTAGTGGTCTTTCCCGGATCCAACTGCGATCACGACACCTACCGGGTGTTGCGAAAGGTCTTCCATCAGGAGACGGTCTTTCTGTGGCACCGCGAGCGCGACCTTCAGGATGTCGACGTGGTGGTGGTGCCGGGAGGCTTCTCCTACGGAGACTACCTGCGCAGCGGCGCGATCGCACGTTTTTCCCCCATCATGGAGAGCGTTCGCGAACACGCCGCCCGGGGCCGCCTGGTGCTGGGCATCTGCAACGGTTTTCAGATTCTGCAGGAGGCCGGACTGCTGCCGGGCGCCCTGCTCCGCAACGCCGGCTTGAAGTTCCTGTGCCAGCCGGTCCACCTGAGGACCGAGAACGACGGCACGGCGTTTTCCCGTTGCGCCCGGACCGGACAGGTGCTGGAGATGCCGATCGCCCACAACGACGGCAATTTCTTCCTGCCCCCGGACCAGCTCGAGGAGCTGGAGGCCAACGGCCAGGTGGTGTTCCGTTACTGCGGGCCGGACGGGGCGCTGAGCGAGCGGGCCAACCCCAACGGATCGATGAACCACATCGCCGGTGTGGTCAACTCGGCGGGCAACGTACTGGGGCTGATGCCGCATCCCGAGCGGGCGGCCGAGGCCATCCTCGGAAGTGAGGACGGTGCCGTGCTCTTTCAATCTCTGCTGCAATGAACTTCGTGAAGGCAATCGAACCGATTTCCGAAGAGCTGGTGCAAAGCCACGGCCTGTCTCCCGAGGAATACCGCCACCTGCGCGAGCTGCTGGGCCGAAAGCCCAACCTGACGGAGCTGGGCATTTTCTCCGTCATGTGGTCGGAGCACTGCAGCTACAAGAGCTCCCGCTCCCACCTGGCCAAACTTCCCACCGAAGGCCCGCAGGTGATCCAGGGCCCCGGGGAGAACGCGGGCGTGGTCGATCTGGGAGACGGGCTGGCGGCGGTCTTCAAGATCGAGTCGCACAACCACCCCTCCTTCATCGAGCCCTACCAGGGGGCCGCCACGGGAGTGGGGGGCATCATCCGGGACGTCTTCACGATGGGCGCCCGCCCGGTGGCGCTGATGAATTCCCTGCACTTCGGCCCGCTGGAAGAGGCCCGCAGCCGGGTCGTGATGGAGGGGGTGGTGTCGGGCATCGCCGGCTACGGCAACTGCATGGGCATCCCCACGGTGGGCGGCGAGGTCTACTTCGAGTCCGGCTACAGCCGCAACCCGATCGTCAACGTCTTCTGCCTGGGCATCGCCCGCGCCGACCAGATCTTCTACGCCCGCGCCGCGGGGGTGGGCAACCCGGTGATCTACGTGGGGGCGCGCACGGGACGCGACGGCATCCACGGCGCCACCATGGCCTCGGAGCAGTTCGAGGACGGAGCCGAGTCGAAGCGCCCCAACGTCCAGATTGGCGACCCCTTCCTGGAGAAGCTGCTGCTGGAGGCCTGCCTCGAGGCGATGAAGACCGGCGCCGTGGTGGGCATCCAGGACATGGGCGCCGCGGGGCTCACCTGCTCCACCTGCGAGATGGGAACCCATGCGGGTGTGGGCCTCGAGATCGACCTGGCCCGGGTGCCGCAGCGGGAAGCGGACATGACTCCCTACGAGATCATGCTCTCCGAGTCGCAGGAGCGCATGCTGCTGGTGGCCGAGCGGGGCCGCGAGCAGGAAGTGCTCGACGTCTTCGCCAAATGGGAGCTGGAAGCGGTGGTGATCGGCGAGGTCCGCGAGCACGGCAAGCTGGTGGTGCTGGCTGACGGCGAGTGCGTGGCCGAGATCCCCAACCGGGCCCTGACCGAGGACGCGCCGCTGTACATCCGGCCCGAACGGGCGCCGGAGCCGGTCCCCGAGGGACGCTGGGAGGAGCTGGAGCCGCCGGGCGACTACGACGCCCTGCTGCTGGAGATGGCCGCCTCCCCGCACCTCTGCAGCCGGCGCTGGATCTACCGCCAGTACGATCACCAGGTGCGGACCAACACGGTGGTGCTGCCGGGCGCGGACGCCGCCGTGCTGCGGCTGGACAAGGGGAGGGGCGCCCTGGCCCTCTCGCTGGACGGCAACCCGCGCTTCTGCGCCCTCGATCCGCGCCAGGGAGCGAGGCTGGCGGTGGCCGAGAGCTGCCGCAACCTGGCCGCGTCCGGCGCCCGTCCGCTGGCGGCCACCAACTGCCTCAACTTCGCCAGCCCGGAGAACCCCGAGACGATGTGGCGGTTTCGCCAGGCCGTGGAGGGGATCGGGGAGGCCTGCCGGGCGTTCGGGACGCCGATCACGGGCGGCAACGTCAGCTTTTACAACGAGACGGACGGCCGCGGCATCCTGCCCACGCCGGTGCTGGGCATGCTGGGCCGCATCGACTCGCTGAAGCGGATCGGACACGGATACTTCCGCACGGAGGGGGACATCGTCTATCTCCTGGGCGAGACCCGTTCGGAGTTGGGCGGCAGCATCTACGCGGAAGTCCGGGGCCTGCCCCTGCAGGGCCCTTGCCCGAGGCTGGACCTCGCCGCGGAAAAACAGCTGCACGACTGCCTGCTGCAGTTGCACCGGCAGGGTCTGCTCGCCTCGGCCCACGACCTGTCCGAAGGCGGCCTGGCACAGGCCGTGGCCGAGTGTTGCTTTGGACACGGCCGCGGAGCCATACTCGAGATCGAGAGCGGCCTGCGGGCGGACCATTGCCTGTTCAGCGAGAGTCCGTCCCGCGTGCTGGTGTCCGTTCCGCCCCTTCTGGAGGAGGCATTCCTGGCGGCCACGGGCGGGCTGCCGAGGCAGTGTCTGGGACGAGTCGGAGCAGACCGCCTGTCGGTCCGCGTCAACGGCCGGCTCCTCGTCGATCTGGCCGTGACCGAATTGCGGGCAGCCTGGGAGTCCACCTTGGAGGACGTCTTTCGGCATTGAGGGTGGGACGGGCATCGTGCCCGTCGTTCCGGAAAAGGAAACGGCCGGCGAGGCCGTGCCGGTATGAGATTCCACGACGAGTGCGGTGTCTTCGCCATCACCAATCACCCGGAGGCCTCGCGCCTCGCCTACCTGGGGTTGTACCGCCTGCAGCACCGGGGCCAGGAATCGGCCGGCATCGCCTCCTCCAACGGGGAGCGGCTCTTCTTGTGCCGCGGGATGGGCTACGTGGCGGACGTCTTCGACGACAGCCGCCTGAGCACGCTGGAGGGGACCAGCGCCATCGGCCACGTGCGCTACTCCACCACGGGGCAGAGTCACCTGGCCAACGCCCAGCCGATCCTGACCGAATCGTGGCGCGGGCCCGTGGCGTTGGCCCACAACGGCAACCTGCTCGAGACCGGGAAGCTGCGCCGCGAACTGGAACGCGAAGGCGCCGTCTTCCAGTCGACCACCGACACCGAGGTGGTGCTGCACCTGCTGGCGCGCTGTCCAACCGAGGACACGACCGAGGCGCTGCGGGAGGTGCTGGGGCAGGTGAGCGGCGCTTTCTCGCTGGTGGTGCAGACGCCGGAGGCGGTCTGGGCGGTGCGCGACGGCTACGGGGTGCGGCCCTTGTGCCTGGGACGGCTGGACGGCTCCTGGGTGGTCGCCTCGGAGACCTGCGCCTTCGACTTGATCGACGCCCACTACGTCCGCGACGTCGAACCCGGCGAAGTGCTGCGCATCGACGGCGAGGGCCTCTCCTCCAGCCGGCTCCGGGAGGCGCCCCGGCACGCCCACTGCATTTTCGAGCACGTCTACCTGAGCCGGCCCGACAGCCTCGTCTTCGAACGAAGCGTCCACGCCAGCCGCTACGAAATGGGCCGCCAGCTGGCCCGCGAGCACCCGGTGGACGCGGACCTGGTGGTGCCGGTCCCCGACTCGGGCGTGACGGCGGCACTGGGATACTCGGACGGCTCAGGACTGCCGTTCCAGTTCGGCTTGATCCGCAACCACTACATCGGGCGGACCTTC
>JBFGHG010000362.1:0-4575 GCA_041578395.1 Acidobacteriota bacterium | reverse complement strand
CTGTTCGGCGGCGAAGGGTTCATCATGCAGAAGCTGGAAGGGGACGGCATGGTCTTCGTGAACGCCGGCGGCTGCGTGATGGAGCGCGAGCTGCGGCCGGGCGAGACCCTGCACGTGGACACCGGCTGCGTGGTCGCCTTCCAGGACGGCATCGGCTTCGACATCCAGCAGGTGGGCGGCATCAAGTCGGCACTGTTCGGCGGCGAGGGGATCTTCTTCGCGAGGCTGACGGGCCCCGGCAAGGTCTGGATGCAGTCGCTCCCCTTCTCCCGGCTGGCCGGGCGGATGCTGGCCGCGGCCCCGCAGCGGGGCGGCAAGCGGGTCGGCGAAGGCTCGGTGCTGGGCGGCCTGGGCGACCTGCTGGACGGCGACAACCAGTGATCCGGACTGTCCCGGGCATCCCGCGCGAGACTGGGAGTAAGAATCACGGCCTGGAAGGCCGCGCCACTCTAACCCGGGCGTGATTCAGCGCGAACGTCACATCGACAGGGCGGTGGCCATGGCCCGGGTGCGGGAAGACCTCTCACCACTCTCCTGCGTCGTGGCGCAGCCTTCCTGCGATCCGGAATCGGGCTACCGGCGGGCCCGGAAGGTCACCGAGCGGACCACGCCGCGAAGGCTGTCCTTCTCGACGCCCGCACCCTCGAGCAGCTGCTCGAGCTCCCGCGGCAGCTGGCCGCCCACCATTTCGAGGTAGTCCGCGTCCGCCAGGACCTCGACGTCCCGCAGACCGGCCGCCGCCACCAGCTCGAAGTACTCCTGCCGGCCCAGGGCGCCCGACACGCACCCGACGTAGGCCAGCAGGTCGTTGCGCACGGCTTCGGGCAGCTCTCCGTCCAGAACCATGTCCGAGATCACCAGCCGGCCGCCGGGCCGCAGCACGCGCGCGACCTCGGCGAACACCCGCCCCTTGTCCGGGACCAGGTTGATCACGCAGTTGCTGGTGACCGCGTCCACCGAGGCGTCCTCGACGGGCAGCTGCTCGAGGCGCCCCTGCCGGAACTCGACCTGCGGGTAGCCGGCCCGCTCGGCGTTGCGCCGGGCGCGCTCGAGCATCTCCTCGGTCATGTCCACGCCGATCACCCGCCCTTGCTGCCCCACCAGCGGGGCGGCCAGAAAGACGTCCATTCCGGCGCCGCTTCCCAGGTCCAGGACGGTCTCGCCCGGCTGCAGGTCCAGATGCCCGATGGGGGCGCCGCAGCCCAGCCCCAGGTCGGCCCCCTCGGGGACCACCTCCAGTTCGGGGCCCGCGTAACCGATCTTGCCGGAGACTCCCGCCCCGATGGGAGCTTCCGGTCCGCACGAGGACCCGCAGCAGGACGTTCCCTCGCGGGCGATGCGGCCGTAGCGTTCGCGCACCTGTTCCACCAGCCCTTCGGAGTCTCTGGGTTTCTCTTCATCAGTCAGCGTCTTGCTCATTGCTTCTCTCCTTCAACGGCAGCAGGCTGCGCTGCCGGTTGGCTCTTCCATCAGATGGTCGAAGGCGTCGCCGCAGCAGGCGCGCGTCGCCTCGCAGATCGCCTCCAGCAGCACCTCCAGGGTCTCGGCCACGTCCGCTCGCCTGGCTTCGGGTACCCGGCGCAGCACGTCCAGGGCGAAGTCGGCCTCCTGGCGGGCCACCTCCGAGGCCGCCGCTCGGCCCGGTTCGGTGAGTTGCAGACGGGTCGCGCGGCCGTCCTCCGGGTCTACCGTCTTGGCCACCCATCCCCTCTCCTCGAGACGCTTCAGGTTGCGCGTCAAGGTGCTGGGCGCGATCCCGAGGCGTCCGCTCAGTTCCGAGGGCCGGCACGGGCCACAGCAGCGCAAGGCCTCGAGGGCGGCCGCCTGCGCCACCGTCATGCCGCAGCAGCACTCGACGTCCGACCGCTCGGACAGGCCGATGCGCCGGACCAGCGTCCGCAGTGATTTCTGAATCCGTTGAGCTTGTTCTCGTTCCGTCATATTTATTTGTATAATACAAGTAAATTCCCGTGTCAAGCCCATCCCGGGACCGAGCGGTTTTCAACGACGAACTCGAGCTGCGCCAGTCCAGGCAGTGCTGCAGAGAAGTGCCTCCCCGGCTCCAGCCTTCCTCCGGACGGGCCCGTGTCGATCACGCTGAAGAGCGCCGTGTTGGCGCAGGAGACGGAGGAAACAGGCGACGTCGTGCACAGCATCTCGCATGGCGCGGCGCTCCTCGGAGGAGTTGGGCCGGCTCGGGCGCGGGAAGGTTGTTCCCGAAAAGGCCATTGCGTCGCAAAACGCCGCAGAGGTGTCTTGCCCGCCGTGCGGCCCAACGGTACATTCGTACTCCAGAATCCTGGAGGGGTTGGCGTGAACCAAAAGTCGGGCGGGGGTCGAGGGATCTTTGGAAAGCTCTTCTTCACCCTGTTCCTCGCGGCCTTCCTGGGGATGGGGTCGTGGTTCACCTACCTCATGGTCGAGGGCTTCGTTTATCAGATCGGCACCTCCCTCTGGCCGGTTCTCGACTGCACGATCCTGTCTTCCACGGTGGAGGAGAATCCCGGAGCCCCCGAGCACGAGGAGCCCTACACCTTCCGGGTGCGTTACCGCTGGGCCACCGACTTCTCGGAGGGCACGTCGGACGTGTACCGGCACGGCTATTACGGCTCGTCGGACATTGGAGAGGCGCTGCGGCTGGCGCAGAGGTACCCGGAAGGCGCCCAGGTCCCGTGCCGGGTCAACCCCGGGGCGCCCGACTCCGCGGTCCTGGAACTGGCGTCGTCGTGGAACGTCCTGTGGATCTTCGTCCCGCTGCTGTTCGTGGCCGTGGGCGCCGGGGGGATCTATCTGACGTGGAGAGGACCGTCGTCGTTGGCGACCAGCCGGCTGGGGACGTCGATCTCCTCGCGGGTCTCCTCGTCCTTCGGCGGGGCGGGGTGCCTGGCGGCCTTCTTCTCGGTGTTCCTGATCTTCGGCCTGCTGATCTTCGTCCCCTTCTTCGCGGTCCCGCTGGCGCAGAGCTGGAGCGCGTCCGGCTGGGCCCAGGTGCCGTGCCTGATCGAGTACAGCGCGGTTCGAACCCACCCCGGGGACGACGGAGCGACCTACAGCGTGGAGGTGCTGTACTCGTACGAGGTGGGCGGCCGGCAATTCAAGTCGAGCCGCTACGACTTTTTCACCGGCTCGGACAGCGAGTACTCGTCCAAGAGCGAGTGGGTGCAGAGTCACCCGGAAGGGACCCGAACCACCTGCTACGTGAATCCCGAGGATCCCCTGGACGCGGTCGTGCGGCTGGGCTCGCTCAGCCTGGCGCTGTGGGGGCTGCTGCCGCTGATCTTCGTGGCGGTGGGCGGAATCGGCGTCGCCGGGTCTCTCCTTTCCTTGCGCCGGAAGGGGAAAGCACGGGCGCGCGACGTGTCCCGCCCCTCGGACCGTTTGCCCGTCCACGGCACCGGGCCCCTGGTCCTCGAGGCCGCGGCCTCGCCGCTGAGCAAACTCGTGACCGGGACGATATTCGCCCTGATCTGGAACGGCATCACGGGCATCTTCGTCTGGGTGGCGGTCACCGGCTGGGCCGACGGCGAGGAGATGGGTTGTCTGGCCCTTTTTCTGATTCCGTTCGTGCTGATCGGCCTGGCGGCGCTGGTGAACATTCCCTATCTGGCCCTGGCCATGGTCAATCCCCGCCCCCGGCTGACGCTGGACAAGCGGCGGCTGACGCTGGGCTCGAGCGCCACGCTGTCGTGGCGCTTTCGCGGTGCGACCCGGCGGTTGCGCCGACTGCGGATCACGCTGGAGGGGATCGAGAAAGTCACCTACCGGCGGGGGACCAACACTCGAACCGATACCAACACCTTCGCCACGATGCCGGTGGTGGACCTGCCGGCAGGTACCGGGCTGGAGAGCGGGCAGGCGCACCTGGAAATCCCACCGGACACCATGCATTCTTTCAAGGCTTCCCACAACGAAGTAGTCTGGAAACTCCGACTGCAAGGCGAGATCCGCGTCTGGCCGGACGTCCTGACGGAATTCGAGGTGGAGGTGGAGCCGCCGGCTCGCTGAACGGGCCGGGCCGGCTGTTTCGGGATCTGAACATGTCGACACCGCAACTGCAGATCGTCGTCGATGAGGAACGCCGGGAGTTCGAGCCGCGCGAGGAGGTCTCGGGCGGGGTCTCCTGGGTCCTGCAATCGCCTCCCGACACGGTGGAACTTCGCCTCTTCTGGTACACGGAGGGGAAAGGGACGCGGGACGTTCGGGTGGTGGAGACGGTGGCGTTCGAGGCGTCTCCGGAAGGGCTCGGCGATTTCCGGATCCGGCTCCCCGCCAGCCCGTACAGCTTTTCGGGCCGTCTGTTCTCGATCCGCTGGGCGTTGGAGCTGGTGGCGGAGCCGTCGGGAGAGTCGCAGCGGGTCGATCTGGTGGTGGGTCCGGGAGGCCGGGAGGTGGAGGTCCATGAGGGCTCGTGACAATCCCTACCGGGTGGAGCGGCTTCACGCGCTGCGCTTTCGGCTCCAGGGGGGATGCTGGGATCGGCTGTGGGAGCGGTTCGTGCGGCAGGGGCGCCGGGGCTGCGTGCTGGGTCCTCACGGCAGCGGCAAGACGACGCTGCTGCTGGAGCTGGCGGAGCGG
>JBFGHG010000361.1:0-4599 GCA_041578395.1 Acidobacteriota bacterium | reverse complement strand
GGGAGTCGTACGAGAGATGAGCTGGCTCGGGGGCTAGGACTCGAACCTAGATCGGCGGCTCCAAAGGCCGCTGTCCTACCCATTGGACGACCCCCGAGCAGTAGCGGGTCGAGGTGAATCTTACCGCAACCCGCGCGGGAGAGTGCAGCCCCTTCCGTCGGGATCCTGCATTCGAGGAGTGGAACCAGCTTTCAGAGCACTGGTTTTCCAGGGAGTTGACGGAGACGGGGGAAAGGCGTTTTGCCGTCAAGGACGATATCCATTTCCAGCCTGAGAAGCTCTCGCCGGCTGAAACCTCCGGCTCGCTCGAGCACCACAGGATCGAGCCAGAACTTGGCAACCATCCCCTCACGCCTGACTTGAACGTGCGGGTGGTTCACCCCGGCCCAGCGACACGAAGAAGAAATGATGCCCACGCACTCGCAGGACGGACGGAATTCCCCTGCCCTTCTAGCTCAGGGTCTCATACGATGCGGCAGTTAATTATCCTGGCGGCACGAAAGAAGCGGCGGTAAATACCCGGACAACAGGTGGCTCGAGGGGACCGCAAACGAGGTCTGCTTTCGCTTGTAGGCCGAGGTTGCTCACACCCCGATTCGGCGAGGCCCTGTTTGGTCCCGGAGAGATACTGAAATGACAACCCAGCCGTGTTTCATCATCAGTCCGATCGGTGATCAAGGCTCAGAGACTCGCGAGCGCGCTGACAACGTCCTCGAGTGCATCATCAAGCCGGCTTTCAAGTCGGTTGGCCTCGATGCGCTCTGGGCGGCAAATGTACACGCCACGGATTCGAGGGAAGACGCGCCGAACTCAACGCACTCAGCCGCCGGCTAGATCCAGCCAGGCACGCGGGGCGGAGGTGCTTCGGGGTCCAGGACGGCCCGGCATTCCAGAAAAGACTCGCGCAGCGGGCTGAAGTAGCCCGCCAGTTCCACCATGGTGTTGTCGAAGAGCTGGCGCACCGCCGGCACCGGTAGGCGCCACTCCAGCGCGATGAAGCGCAGCAGCCGGCCGTAGCAGCGCGCGAAGGGGAGCCGGCTGAAGCTGGAGACCGGCTGATCCGCCAGCGTCACGCGTGGTGCCTGGCCGATGCGGCCGCCCTCCAGAGCGATTTCCAGGTAGGGCAGGATCTCACAGGCGAACAGGTACAGCTCCCGGTCGTCCGGAACCCGCTCCAAAACGGAAGCAGCCAGACGCGCTCCCTCCTGCGAGTAGACCCGGAAGCCCGCCTGCAGATCGAGCGGGAACCCCGCCCGGAAGGTACGGTCCTGCACCCGCTCCCGGCCCGCCAGGGCGAAGTCGACCATCCCCTCCACCACTCCGTTGACCAGCCGCTCCCACTGCTCCCGCTCCCAGTTCATCGGCTTGAACAGCGAGGAGCGAACCCCGAACACGGCCACCGGCTCGGCCGGCCCGCCCAGCTCGACCGCCACGTTCACCAGCCGGCCCAAGTCCTCCAGAGCGGCATCGCCGTCGCAGTCGCGGGTCGCCACGAAGTCGGGCGGATCGGACTGCTCGAGAATCCGGCGCAAGCCCGCGCGGACGGCCCCCGTTTTCCCCTGGTTGCGCTCCAGGACCAGGACCGGGAGCCCGTTCAGCGGGGAATCGGCACCGGCCGAGTGCAGCACCCGCTCGGCGGCCGTGTCCCGGTCCACCACGAGCACGGTCCGCTCGGGCGGGCAGAACAGCCGGTGCTGCCGGAAGGTCTCCAGGAGGACGCCCTGGACGGTCTGCCGGTCGACCTCGGGCGGGAAGTGGACCGGCACGACGATGCCGATCCGGCGGCGAAGCTCTTCGACGGTGAACATGGATCGAGCCGCTTCGGCGGCCCCGCCGGGGACACCCCGAAGGCGCCTCTACCCGGGACCCAGCGGGGAGGGATCACTTGCCGGCCGACTCCACCTCCTTGAGCGGCTTGATGATCCCCAGGGCGAGTTTGAGCCGCTCCTCGATCGCGGAGCGGATGTCGTCGTTCTCCTTCAGAAAGGTCTTGGCGTTTTCCCTGCCCTGGCCCAGCCGGTCGTTGCCGTACGAGAACCACGCGCCGCTCTTGTCGACCACGTTGTGCTCGACGGCCAAGTCGAGCAGCTCGCCCTCGCGCGAAATCCCCTGGCCGAACATGATGTCGAATTCGGCCTGGCGGAACGGAGGCGCCAGCTTGTTCTTCACGATCTTGGCCTTGGTGCGGTTGCCGGTGCTCTGGTCCCCCTCCTTGATCGCCCCGATGCGCCGGATCTCGAGCCGGACCGACGAGTAGAACTTCAGCGCCCGGCCGCCCGTGGTGGTCTCCGGGTTTCCGAACATGACTCCGATCTTCTCGCGGATCTGGTTGATGAAGACCAGGCAGGTATTCGACTTGGAGACGATCCCGGTGAGCTTGCGCAGGGCCTGGGACATGAGGCGCGCCTGGAGCCCCACGTGGGAGTCGCCCATCTCCCCCTCCAGCTCCGCCTTGGGCACCAGCGCCGCCACCGAGTCCACCACCACCACGTCCAGGGCGCCGGAGCGGATGAGCAGCTCGGCGATCTCCAGGCTCTGCTCCCCCGAGTCGGGCTGGGACAGGAGCAGGCTGTCCACGAGCACCCCCAGGTTGCGGGCGTAGTCGGGGTCGATGGCGTGCTCAGCGTCGATGAAGGCGGCCGTGCCGCCCTTCTTCTGCGCGTTGGCGATGATGTGGTAGGCCAGGGTGGTCTTCCCCGACGACTCGGGGCCGTAGATCTCGATGACCCGCCCCCGGGGGACGCCGCCCACGCCCAGGGCCGCGTCCAGGGCCAGGCTCCCCGTGGAGATGGCGGCCACCTCGGACAGCGGGTTGCTCTCGCCGAGTCGCATGATGGAGCCCTTGCCGTACATCTTCTCGATCTGGGCGACGGCGCTGTCCACCGCCTTGGTCTTGTCGGTGCTGTCCTTGGCCTGCTGGGCTGACATTCCTTCCCTCCGGGGAGTGGGGGGCGCGCGCTGGAGCCGGCTGGCGCGAGTATAACACCGGCCCCGGGAGCGCCCGG
This sequence comes from Acidobacteriota bacterium, assembly GCA_041578395.1. GTDB lineage: Bacteria > Acidobacteriota > UBA6911 > RPQK01 > JANQFM01 > JBFGHG01. The sequence continues at coordinate 1,594 of JBFGHG010000361.1, read as the reverse complement.
GCGGGTCTACTTTCGCAGGATTTTCGCCATTTGTCCAGGGAGGCAGGACCCCTAACGTAGCGCGGCGCGCGGGCCGGCGCAAGTTTCGCTTGACTTTCGATGACTTTCAGGTTACCTTCTCGATGCCCATGCCCATGACCAAGCGCCAGAAGGAGATTCTCGACTTCGTCACGGAGTTCGTGAAGGAGCGCCAGTACTCTCCCAGCCTGGAGGAGATTGCCGAGGAGTTCGGCCTCTCCTCGGTCTCCACGGTCCACAAGCACGTGAGCAACCTCATCGAGCGGGGCCACCTGCGCCGCGGCTGGAACCAGAACCGCTCCCTGGAGCCGGTGAAGCTGGAGCGGCGTCCCCGGGCGGCGGAGATCCCCCTGGCCGGGATCGTGGCGGCGGGCCAGCCCCTGGAGGCGGTGGAGGACGCGGAGACCCTGGAGATCCCCGAGTCGTTGCTGGGGCGGGGGGAGACCTACGCCCTGCGCGTGCAGGGCGACTCCATGATCGACGAGGGGATCCGCGACGGCGACTATGTCATCGTGGAGAAGCGCCGCACGGCGCGCAACGGCGAGACGGTGGTGGCTCTCATCGATGGGGAGCAGGCGACGCTCAAGACGTTCCAGCTCCGGGGCGACCAGGTCCGGCTGCTGCCGGCCAACCCGGCCATGAAGCCCATGCTGTTCCCGGCGGATCGGGTCCAGGTCAGCGGGGTGGTGACCGGGGTCCTGCGCCGCTACCGTCGCTAGAAGGACGCCCTAGCGGCCGGTGGCTATCCCTTCCAGTCTCTGCCCCTCGCCGTCAGAGAGCACCAGGCGCTGGCCGTTGCGCTCCACCCACAGCCTGCGGGGCGGCGGCAGCTCGGTGCGCCAGGCGCCGCTCCCGTCCCGGTAGGAGGCCTGCAGCGGCGTCAGCAGGACCCCGCTACCGTCCTCCTGCACATCCCCCAGCTCCAGGCCTCGCGGGCCCGACGGGGCGTCGGCCTCGTAGAGGAGTGAGTAGCGGCCGTGGGCCACCAGGAGCCGGGCGTTGCCCGGCGGCAGGCCGTCCACGCCGGCCTCGGCCCGCAGCTCCCAGCTTCCCTCCAGCGCCGGCAGGACCGGAGGGGTGCGCGGCAGGACCAGCGCCACCAGCAGGACACCGGCCACGGCCGCCACGTACCACAGGGGGCGCAGCACCGAGCGGCCGATGCGCGGCCGGACGTAAGGCCTCTTGGCGGAGGGAGTGCTCATGGCCTGCGCGACAACACCGGCGGGAGAAAAAAAGAGGGGAGAGGCCCCACCGTCCGCCGACCGGAGGACCTCTCCCGGCGGGCTCCCGTGAGGGGGAACCCGTCGCGAAATCTAGGGTCGGCCCGGAGCGAAGTCAAGATGCCCCAGAGGCGTGAAACAGCAACGCCTGGCGGTCGTCGAGGCCAGTTACGAAAAAGCGACTGCGATGGATCGCGGTGCGTCCGAAACGGCGCAGGGCCTGCCGGTGCGCCGCGGTGGCGTACCCCTTGTGGCGCGCAAAACCGTACTGGGGAAAGACCCGATCGTAGTCGTCCATGATCCGGTCGCGGGTCACCTTGGCCACGATGGAGGCGGCGGCGATGGACAGGGAGCGG
>JBFGHG010000360.1:0-4600 GCA_041578395.1 Acidobacteriota bacterium | reverse complement strand
GCATTGAGCGCCACCATCCGAGGCTCCGACAGCAGCCCCTCCAGCCGCAGCAGCGAGGCGAGCACCTCCGGGTGCCGCTGGGCCCAGTCCTCGCGGTAGAGCAGCACCGCGTCGTAGGCCGGGAAGTGCCCCAGGTCGTCCTCCAGCACCCGCAGCCCGTAGGCGGCGATCTCCGCGTCGGTGGAGTACAGGTCCGTCACCTGGAGGGCGCCGCTCTCCAGCCCCCGGTAGGCCAGGTCGTGGTCCAGACCCCGCACGTTGCGCTGCGGCAGCCCGTAGTGCCGGCGCAGGCTGGGCCAGCCGTCTCCCCGGTCCATGAACTCGTTGCTGAAGCCGAAGACCAGTTCGGGAAAGCGCCGCAGGTCGGAGATGGTGCGCAGGCCCAGCTCGACGGCCCGCTGCTCGCGCATGCCCAGGGCATACGTGTTGTCGAACCCCAGCGGCTCGCTCATCCGCACGCCGCGCCCCGCCAGCTCGCGCCTCATCGCCTCGAGACCGGGGACCTTCACGTCCCGCAGGATCTCCTCGGTGATGGTGCCCGTGTACTCCGGGTAGAGGTCGATCTCCCCGCTCAGCAGGGCGTTCCAGAGCACCCGCGTCCCGCCCAGTTCGCGCCGGTGCGTGACGGCGGCCCCGCTGGCGCGGGCCAGTTCCGTGGCGATCTCTCCCAGGATCACCCCTTCGGTGAACTTTTTGGACCCCACCCGCAGCGATTCGCTCTGCGCCCCCAGGCCGGCCAGACTCAGCAGAATCGGGCAGAAGAGCGCGGCCTTCCTCATGGACTCCCCCCGGTCCGAAGGGCCTCCAGGGGGCTGCGCTGAGCCTGGACGAACGCCGTGACGAAAGCGTCGGCCGGGCGGTGGGCCAGATCGGACAGGCTCCCCTGCTGAACGATCCGGCCGGACCGCAGCAGCACCAGCCGATCTCCGAAATAGCCGGCCTCCCCCAGGTCGTGGGTCACCAGCACCACGGTCTTGCCCAGCGCCCGGAAGATGCGGCGCAGGTCCTCCTGCAGCCGCGAACGGATCATCGGGTCCAGGGCCCCCAGCGGCTCGTCCATCAGCAGCACCTCCGGCTCCAGCATCAGCGCCCGCATCAGGCTGACCCGCTGGCGCTGGCCGCCCGAAAGCTGCGCCGGGAAGCGCTCGAGGCCGTCCTCCGGGAAGCTGGTCAACTCGGCCAGCTCGTGCAGCCTCCCCTTCAGACGTTCCCCCTCCCATCCCAGGAAGCGGGCCATCAGGGTGATATTGCCCCGCGCCGTCAGGTGAGGAAAGAGGCCGCCGTCCTGGATGACGTAGCCCATGCGCCGGCGCAGCGCGAGCAGGTTGGACGCCTCGAGCTGCTGCTCCCCGAAGCGGACCGTTCCACGATCGGGCCGGATCAAACCGATCAGCACGCGCAGCAGGGTGGATTTTCCGCAGCCGCTGGGTCCGATCAGCACGGTGGTGGAGCCCGCCTCCAGGTCCAGGTCGACCCCTTCGAGGGCGTGCAGGTCTCCGTACGTCTTGAACACCCCACGCAGGCTGATGCGGACCGGTTCTCCACTCATTCGGGAGCGGTGACTTCGATGGGGACCGTCTTCAGGATCTGATTTCCCTTCTCCAGCACGTAGCGGAGTTCATAGCTTCCCGGCGAGGAAGGGGCGAACAGTTGAGCCGGCTGGCCGGCGCGGCTGTAGGCGCGACTCTCGTAGGAAGTGGCGGCCGCCGCGGGCTGGGCGATGGCGATGAAGTCGCGCTGGTTGTTGGGCCCGGTCCAGACCACCTCGAAGCTCTCGCCCGCCTGCACCCGGGCCGGCGCTTCCAGGGTGGCGCTCAGGGGCTTGACCGTTACCGGCGCCCGGGCCAGGATGCGCTTGGACTGGTCCATGACGTAGCGGACCTCGTAGCGGCCCGGCGTCTTGGGCGCTTTCACCTCGACCGGGCTGCCGTCGCGCGTGTAGGTGTAGTCGCCGTAGGTCCCCTGGGGAGCGCCGCTCTCGACGATCGTGACGTAGTCGTTGTGGTTGTCCGGCCCGGTCCAGACCACCTCGATCGAGGACTCCACCATCGCGTCGGCGGGCGCGGTCAGAGTGGCCTCGACCGGGGTGACCCGCAGCGGACGGCTGGCCAGCACGCGCTTGGACTGGTTCATCACATAGCGGACCTCGTACTCCCCGGCCGCCTCCGCCGCCCGCAGCTCGAGCGGGCTGCCCTCGCGCGTGTACTTGTGCGAGGCGTAGGTCCCCTGTGCCGCGCCCTTCTCCACCACGGTCAGGTAGTCGTTGTGGTTGTCCGGGCCGCTCCAGGAAACCTCGAACGAGGCCCCCTCGCCCACTTCGGCGGGCGCCTCCAGGGCGGCGGTCACTTCGGTGACGGTGAGGGGAGCCTGCACCAGCGTCTCTTTGGTCTCCCCCGCCACGTAGCGGACTTCGTATTCCCCCGGGGTCTCCGCGGCCGTCAACTCGACCGGGCTCCCTTCCCGGGTGTAGACGAAGTTGGTGTAAGTCCCCTGCGGCGCTCCCTTATCGACGACCGTGACGTAGTCGTTCTGCCCGTCCGGTCCCGTCCAGCCGACCTGGAACTTCGCGCCCGCAGCCACTTCCGCCGGCGTCTCCACCGAGGCCGACCCCGACTCCGTCGTGACGGTCTCTCCCGCCGACGGCTCCGCCGGCGCTTCGGCGGGCTCCGACCCACACCCGGCGTTCGCCACCAGGATCACCGCAAACAGCCAATCCCTCCACCCCCTCATACACCCCCCTCTCCTGCTCACAATCGGAATTCGTATTCGTAATCGTAATCGTAATCGCAATCGAAAAAAACCGCCCCCACCGGCTACACTACTCCGATGCGAAAACTCCTGACGCTCGCCGCTCTCCTGGTGACCCCGCTGCCCGCCGGCCCCGCCGAGCTTCCCCACATCCTGCCGCTGCGCGAGCGCGCCCAGCTGCGCGACCAGTGGCTCGGCCTGCGCCTGGGCCGGGTGGTGCCCGAGCTGATGAAGCGTCACGGAGTCGACATGTGGATCGTGGTGGCCCGCGAGTACAACGAGGACCCGATCTTCCCGACCATGGCCCCCTCCACCTGGCTGGCGGCGCGGCGCCGCACCCTGCTGGTCTTTCACCTGCCCGAGGACGGTCCCCTGGAGCGGCTGGCGGTGGCACGCTACGACATCGGCGAGTTCTTCCGGAAGGCCTGGGACCCGGAGTCGCAGCCGGACCAGTGGAAGCGGCTGGCCGAGGTCGTGGCCGAGCGCGACCCGAACCGCATCGCCCTCAACTTTTCGCGTGACTTCGCCCTGGCCGACGGCATCACCTGGAGCGAGCGGACGGCGCTGGAGGCGGCCCTGGCGCCGCGGCACCGCGAGCGGCTGGTGAGCGGCCAGGAGCTGGCGGTGGGCTGGCTGGAGACCCGGATTCCCGAGGAGCTGGAAGTCTACCCGAGCATCTGCCGCCTGGCGCACGGGATCATCCGGGAGGGATTCTCCGAGGCGGCCATCCAGCCCGGCTTCACCACCACCGACGACCTCGAGTGGTGGTACCGTCAGCGCGTCCTCCAACTGGGGCTGGACACCTGGTTTCACCCCTCCGTCTCGATCCAGCGGGCGGACGACGAGGAGGCGGAGCGCTCCTTCGCCAGCCGGCCTTCGGCCCGTGTGATCCGCCGCGGCGACCTGCTGCACGTCGACTTCGGCATCACCTACCTGGGCCTGAACACGGACACCCAGCAGCATGCCTACGTCCTGCGGGCCGGGGAGAGCGAAGCACCGGCGGGACTGCGCGAGGCGCTGGCGCGGGGCAACCGGCTGCAGGACCTCCTCACGGCCGAATTCGTGACGGGCCGCAGCGGGAATCAGATCCTGCGCGCGGCGCTGGACCGGGCGAGCCGCGAGGGTCTGACCGCCAGCATCTACACCCACCCTCTGGGATTTCACGGCCACGGCGCCGGTCCCACCATCGGGTTGTGGGACCGGCAGGAGGGAGTGCCTGGAGCCGGCGACTATCCCCTGTATCCCAGCACGGTCTTCTCCATCGAACTGAACGTGACCGTCTCCATCCCCGAGTGGTACGGCAAGGAGGTGCGCATCATGCTCGAAGAGGACGCGCTGTTCACCGGCTCCGAAGTCCGCTACCTGGACGGCCGCCAGCTCGAGTTGCTGCTGGTGCGGTGATTGCCCGTTTCGGGTAGACCTTACAGTCTCTGGTAGAATTTGCGCTTTTCATGCCCCTCCCGGCCCCGCAAAGCACGGGAACGGGATTTGCTTTCTCGCAGTTTTTTGCCCGACGGAAAGGGAGACATACATGAAGCAGCAACGAACACTGTCCCTGCTACTGGCACTGGCCCTGGCCCTGGGGTCCACGGGCCTGATGGCAGCGGATCAATTGACCCTGAGCAACGGAGACCGGCTCAGCGGGACGATCGTCCGGTCCGATACCGAAAAGCTGGTCCTGAAGACCGAATACATGGGCGACGTCGAGGTGGACTGGGCCGTGGTCGAAGGCATCGACTCGGAGCAGCCCTTGTACGTGACCGACGAAAACGGCCAGGTGCTGGTGGGGTCCGTCTCCACCAGCCGGGGACGACTTCAGGTCGAGACGGCCGCCTCGGGCGCCGTCGCCCTC
>JBFGHG010000359.1:0-4600 GCA_041578395.1 Acidobacteriota bacterium | reverse complement strand
GGAACCCAGCAGTTCCCACCGATCCTCCCGCCCGGCCTCGAGCCGGACCTCGACACCGGCCGCCGGCCGTCCCCGCGAGAGATCCAGGATGTGCGTGGTGATGGCGCTCATGGCTGAAACAGCTTCTCCAGTCGAAGGTGAATGATCTGCCGCTGCTGCTCGGCCGCCACGGCAAGCTCCTCCTCGGGGTCGTTGCCCAGCCGCTGCTCGAGAGACTCCAGCATCCGAGCGGCGCTCTTGCCCGTGGCGTTGATCAGGAAGATGTAGCCGAAGCGGCGCTGATACGCCTGGTTGGCTTCGGCCAGCCGGCGGCGGACATCGTCCGAGGCCTCCTGCATCCCGGACTGCTCCCGGGCGGACCAGCCGGACTCCCGGGCCGGGCCCGCTTTCTTCTTTTCGCCGATCCGCGGGTGGGCGGCGAAAGCCTCCAGGACGTCCTCGCGCTGCAGACCCTCCCAGCACTCGTCGGCGGCGGCGTGCAGCCGGGCCGGATCCCGCAGCGGAAGCCGCTGGACCATCCGCCGCTGCCAGCGCCGTGAGCCGCAACAGGGGGCCAGCCGCTGCCGGGCGAGCGGCTCCGGCAGCGCGTCGAGGTTGCGCAGGCCGATTTCGGTCCAACCCTCGGACGTGGGGCGACCCCAGGCGCGCAGACGGCTCACGCCGCCGTCGGGGAAGATGTTCAGGCGCAGGTGAGAAAACGGGCCCCGGTTCTGCAGCTGGCGGTCGAAGGGGTGGCGGTGGTCGGCCTGAAGCTTGGTCTCTCCCAGAACGGGCTGCCAGGAGGCGTCCTCCGGAAGACCCTGAGCCGGCCCTGCCGCTGCCCGGCATCCCTCCAGCGAGGCGCGGTCCGGGTAGTTGCCTTTGAAGTGGGTGGTGTCGATCTCGACCCGCCCCAGCGTCGCCGCCCCCGCCAGCCGCAGCACACACCAGTCGAAGCCCGGGCCCCGGCGGCGCCGGGTCTCCCATCCCTCGCACATGTCGGGCGGCCGGCCCGGCAGGATCAGGTTGTGGCGCGAGCCGAAGTGCATGTCGCTGGTCGCCACCACCGTGGCGCCGTGCTGCAGGCAGGCCAGATCGAACTCGCCGCCGGCGGCCAGCCTCTCCCAGTCGGGCGCCACTTCGCCGTGGACCCGCAGCCGGGCCACGCCGCCGTCCGGGTGGATGTTCAGCCGCAGCAGCCGGCAGGCGCACCGCCCCTTCAGATCGAAGACGTTGTGCGAGTTCCCCTTCAATTCGGAACGGGGCAGGACCTCCCACCACTCGGCCTCCTGCCAGCGCCCCGACTGGGGCATCCAGGCTGCCTCGAGCGCGGCGCTCTGCGGGTGGTTGCCGTCGAAGAAGGAGGTGTCCACGTCCACCCGCCGCGGGATGCCGGCCACCCCCAGCCGGATCACGCACCAGTCGAAACCGGGTTCGCGCTTGCGCCGGCTCTCCCAGCCGTCCATCCACTTGCCCCGATCGGTGTAGCGGCCGGGTTCGAAGATGGGGGCTTCCGGTTTCAGCAGATTGTCCTTCGAGGCGAAGAAGTCGTCGCTGGCCTCGAGGACTTCCGCTCCCAGGTTGCGGACCGCCAGCTCCACCCATTGCGACTGATCGTTCATCGCGTCTCCGCCTGCGGCCGGCGCAGCAACAGGCTTCCCTGCGGGCTCCCGTGCCACTCGCCGTCCCGGTACACCACCTTCCCCCCCAGCACGGTGCAGCGCACGCGGCCCATCAACGTGCGTCCCAGGTAGGGCGTCTGGCGGTGCCGGTGGTGAATCGCCTGTTCGGTGACCACGAAGGCCGCCTCCGGGTCCCAGATCACGAAATCCGCGTCCAGGCCGGGGGCGATCTGCCCCTTGCTGCCGGCCAGCCCCACCATCCCCGCCGGTTTCCCCGAAAGCCAGCGCGACAGCCGGGTCAGGCTCGTGTCCCGCTGCCGGGCCGCCGTCCAGACCAGAGGAAGGGTCAGCTGCAGGGAACTGATCCCGCCCCAGGCGGCGGCGAAGTCCCCCTCCTCGAGCGACTTCATTTCCGGAGGGGCGGGGGAGTGGTCGGAGGCGACGAAGTCGATGTCTCCCTCCTCGAGCCCGCGCCAGAGGGCCTCGCGGTGAGAGGCCTCCCGGATCGGAGGAGCGCACTTCCAGAGGGTGGCCCCGTCCTCGATCTCCTCGGCGGCGGCGGTCAGGTAGTGGGGGCAGGTCTCCACGGTGATCGGCACGCCCCGGCCGCGCGCCCGCCGCAGCACCTCCAGCGCCCGGGCGCTAGCCAGGTGCACGACGTGGATCGGACAGCCGGTGCGGGCGGCCAAGTCGGCCAGCCGCCGGACGGCCTGCTCTTCCCACGACTCGGGCCGCGACGCCAGGTAGTTGTGGTAGCGGCGCCGCTGGTCCGAGGGGAGCTGGGCCAGATCCTGGCCGTCGCCGCCCTTCAGCTCCGCGTGGGCCAGCAGGCGCGCCCCCAGCGCGCCCAGCTGGGGAACGACCTCCTCCAGGTACGCGGGGGTGACGGCGGGGAACTCCGGGACTCCCGAGTCGACCAGGAAGCACTTGAAGGCCAGCACTCCCGCCGAGTGCAGCAGGCGCAGCTGCGAGGCGTTGTCGGGCACGACCCCGCCGTAGAAGCCGACGTCGACCCAGATCTTGCCGGTCGCCGCTTCCAGTTTGCTGCGCAGCCCCCCCACCGTGGTGGTGGGCGGGACGCTGTTGAGCGGCATGTCCACCAGCGTCGTGACGCCGCCGGCCGCCGCAGCCCTGCTCGCCGTCCGGAACCCCTCCCATTCGGTTCGGCCCGGCTGGTTGACGTGCACGTGCGTGTCCACCAGGCCCGGCGAGACGGCCAGCCGGCCCGCCTCCAGCACCGGGCCCTGGGGCGGGATTTCCGAGTATTCCCGGATCTCCACGACCCGCCCCCGCTGGACCACGATCTCGCCGGGCTGGACGCCCCGTTCCAGGACGACTCTCTGGCTGCGGAGGATCAAGTCGGACATGAGCAATCACGAATCCTGAACGAGTAATGACGAAGGATGGAAGACCTCAAGGCTGCGTGTCCGACCAGAAGCGGGCCAGCAGATTGGATGCCACCTTCGTTCGGTAGGCGGCGGTGGAACGAAGGTCGTCGATGGGGCGGATTTCCTGTTCCAGCACTCGTCGGGCCTGCTCGATGCCGCCTCCCCCGGCCAGGCAGGCTTCGGTATTCGGCAGCCGGATCACGGTCGGCGCCACGCTGCCCAGGGCCAGCCGAGGTTGGGGTGCGCGCAGGCCCGCCATCACCACCTTCGAGATCGCCTGGGCGGCCCGCGTTCCCACCTTGCGAAACCACTGCGCGCCCTCGGCCGGCGGCAGCTCCAGTTCCACGATCAGCTCGCCGGGACGCATCGCGGTTTGGCGGTAGCCCGTGTAGAACTCGGCGAGGGGGACGCGGCGGCGCCCCGAGAGGCTCTCCACCACCACCCCCGCTTCCAGAACGGCCAGCACCGGCAGGGTGTCTCCCGCCGGCGAGGCGTTGGCGACGTTGCCCCCCAGCGTACCCCGGTTCTGGATCTGCGCGCCCCCGACTTCCCGGGAGGCCGCCGCCAGGATCGGCGCGTGGCGGTGTACTTCGGGCGACTCGATCAGGTCGGTGTAGGTGGTCAGGGCGCCGATCCTCAACGCCGAATCGTCCCGCCTCACGTAGCGCAGCTCCTCGAGCCCCCACAGGTTCAGGAAACGGCGCCGCTGGAGCACGCCGAAGTTGAAGTCCACGTACAGGTCGGTGCAGCCCGCCATGGCCTGCAGCGACGGGTCCGCGTCCAGCATCCGGAGCGCTTCGCCGAGGCTGGACGGTTCGAGCAGGGTGAGTCGGGAAACCGCGGTTCTCATGCGCTTCGAATGGCCCGGATGATGGCGGTATAACCCGTGCAGCGGCAGAGGTTGCCGGCCAGCGCCTCGCGGATCTCCCGCTCGCCGGCCTCGGGTTCCAGCGACAGCGCCGCCATGATCATTCCCGGCGTGCAGATGCCGCACTGCGCGCCTCCCTCCTGGACGAACGCCTGCTGCAGCGGATGCCGATCGCCCAGGCCCTCTATCGTCAGCACCTCGCAGTCCCGGACCTGCGCCACCGGGATGAGGCAGGAGCAGACCGGCTCGCCGTTTACCAGCACCGTGCAGGCGCCGCACTCGCCCTCTCCGCACCCCTCCTTGGTGCCGGTCAGCCCCAGGTCTTCGCGCAGCACGTCCAGCAGCCGCTTCAGCGGATGGACCTCGATCCGGTGCTCGCGGCCGTTCACGCCGACACGCATGCCACCTCCATGATCCGCTCGGGGGTCGCGGGAATGTCGCGGACGTCCAGCCCCAGGTGCCGCAAGGCGTTGACCAGGGCGGGCGCCGGCGCGTCGATCGGCAGCTCACCCAACCCCTTGGCGCCGTACGGTCCCTCGGCATAGGGATGGTTCACGAAGGCGACGTCGATCTCCGGCGTGTCCAGGGTGGTGGGGATGATGTAATTGGTCAGCTGGGCGTTCTCCATCACGCCGTCGCGCATCACCACCTCTTCGTAGAGGGCGTAGCCGAGGCCCTGCGCCGTCCCCCCTTCGATCTGCCCCGAAGCCAGCACCGGGTGGATGGCCTGGCCGATGTCCTGC
>JBFGHG010000358.1:0-4601 GCA_041578395.1 Acidobacteriota bacterium | reverse complement strand
GCGCGCTCAGAACGGCGTCCGGGCAGTCCGTGGAGGCGTTGGACGGCGTGGCAATCGTCACTCCGGCCGGCAGCGAGTCGGTGAACGCCAAGTCGGTCACCGGGTTGACGTCCGGATTGCTGAGGGTGAAGACCAGCGTGGTGGAGCTGCCCGGGCCGATGGTGTCGGGGGTGAAGACCTTGGAAATCGTGGGGACCGCGCCCGCCAGGGCCGCCGACCACGCGCAGCAGACCGCCGCAGCCAGCACCAGAGATACACGAATACCCTTGCAGAGCCTCTCAGATCCCGCCATTACGCACTCCCGCCGAAGTCAGAGCTACGGATCGATGCTGAGCCCGGTGGCGCTACATGCCCCAGTGCCCAGGACACACCCTCCCTCACTGGAGGGTTCGAGTGTCCGTGAAAGGGGGGGGCGTGTCAAGCGTGGAGATGGGGCGGGCATCCCTGCCCTCCAGGCCGGAATCCAGCCTGGAAAACTGGCCCACTTTGGCTCAGGGAGTGGGGGTCTTCAGCGAGGCCGCTTCCAGCCCCTTCAGCTTGTTGAAGTCGGCCAGCGAAATCCTGCCCGTGCGCCCGTCTTCCAGCTTGCGCGCCAGCTGGGCGCCCTCGTGCTCGGCGAACTCGTAGACCCGCGTCTCGCCCGCGCGCGTGGTCAGCTCGAGGCGGACCGCCGGGTCCTGGAAGCGGGGGTCGCCTTCAGGCGAGGGGCGCGCCTCCAGCTCTTCGAACTTGATGTCGGTGGTCGGGTACCAGAACCGGTAGGGCGCCGTGGCGGCTCCCTTCTCGGACTCCGGCTGCGCGATCACGAAGCCGTCCCCTTCGCGGCGGACCTCCACCACCTGGTCACCCTTCGTCAGCAGGAAGCGGTCCAGCTCGTCCTGGCGGACCTTGACGATCTTCTTGTCACGGAAGGAGCCCACGTCCTTCTCGAAGTTGTCGACGATGGTGTCGCGCACGCTGAAGACGGTGCGGCGGGCCGTGTCGCGGGCGTACAGCTCGTCCTTCTTGTGATTCCCGCCCAGCTGCAGCGTCCGCCACTCGTCCCGGCCCGCCGCCTTGACGCGCAGTTCGAAACGGGGCCTGTCCAGCCCGTACTTCGGGTAGCTTTCCGGGGCTGCTTCCTCCTCCACGAACTCCACCACCCGGGCGTAGCGCACCGTCGAGAGCAGGCTGGAGACGGCGCTCTCGTCGGCCAGGTCCTGGACCGGCTGGACCAGCTTCCACTGCTCCCCCTCCCGCTCCAGCCGCAGCAGGCCCTCCGGCCGCACCACCTCGACCACCTGAGCGGCGTCCTGGTCGAACTCCAGCACCGACTTGCTGCGCCATTCCTTCAGTTCCTTGTCGGCGCTGGTGAAGAAGTTGCGGTTGGTGATCAGGACCTCGTCGGAGCCCTCCAGCTGCACGTACATCTGGTTGCCCGTGTAGTCCTGGGCGCCCACCTTCACCGTTTCGGTCCGGTCGCCCGCCTGCATGGTCAGCGTCAGCCGGGGCTCCTCCAACCCGAAGTCCGCCATCTGGCCGGAGACGTCCTCCAGCGTGCGGAGGCGGCGGGCGTTGGCCACGTCGCGGGCCAGGGCGTCCACCACGAAGCGGTCCACCTCGGCCTGGATGGGGGCGGTGATCTGCCACAGGTCCTCCACGCGGCGCAGTTCGATCGGCTCGGCGCCCGGCCGCTGGACGATCAGGGCGTCGATCTCCTCGTCCGTGACCCGCAGCAGGCTCTCTTCCAGTTCCTGGGCGGCCTGCCGCTCTTCCCCGCCCTTGATCTCGTAGAAGTAGACGAACGCGCCCAGTCCGGCGAAAACGATCAGCAAGAGGACGATCTTCTTCATCTCTCGTTCACCTCCGGCGGTACCAGATGCCGATCCCCAGCACCAGCGTGGCGACGGGCAGGAAGACCACCAGCCCCCAGTAGAGGATGCTGGATTCCCGCGCCGTCAGGACCACCTTGCGGTCGGTGGGATCTTTGGGACGGACCGCGATCAGGTCCTCGTCCTGCAGCAGCCAGCTGGCCATGTTCAGGAACATGTCCAGGTTGCCGCTGGCCGCCTCCACGTAGCGGTTGGCGACGAAGTCGGAGTCGCCCACCACCAACAGCCGGCTCTCCGGCTTCTTCGGCTTTTCTTCCTCGATCTCTTCGGGCACGTCCCCGCCCACGTCGTCCTCCTCGGGCTCCAGTACCGAGACCACGGCCAGCGGCACCGGTCCCGGCCGGTCCTTGCCGTCGTCCAGGCGGGCCGGCTGACCCGGTGTCAGCTCGGTCTCGCCCCAGGCCCGGCCCGAGGTGGAAAAGAGCGCCTGGCTGCGGTAGCCGAGCGAACTGTCGGTGGTGTCCAAAGACCGCACCGTGGGAAAGAAGGTGGAGTACTCGAAGCCGTCCGTGATCGGGTGAGGCCGGTAGCTGCCCACCAGCGGGGAGACCGGTCCCAGGCCGAGCAACTGGCCCACCGGGGAGGGGTCCAGCACCATGTCGTCGTACACCGCCACCCCGTAGCGGGCGAGGTACTCGCTCAGATCGGCGTCCGTGTCCGGCTCCAGCATCAGCAGCAGCTTGCCGCCGCCCGCCAGATACGCGTCCAGCGCCTCCAGCTCGCCCGGCAGCGGCTGGGAGCGGACCCCCGCCATCACCAGCAGGGAGGCGTCCTCCGGGATCTCGCCGTCCACCGCCAGGTTGAGCTTCTCCACCCGGTAGTTCTGCTGTTCGACGGCCGCCTTGACGGCCAGGTAACCGTCCGGCTCCGGCGAGTCGATGCTGCGTTCTCCGTGGCCGGAGAGGAAGTAGACGGTCTTCTCCTCGTCGCGGGTGACCTTGATCAGGGCGTTGGTCAGCTCCTGCTCCTGGATGGCGTCGATCTTCTGGGTCTTCTCCCCGGCCTTCACCACGATCTGCCCGTTGCGCTCCACCTGGTACTGCTGCACCTTGGCCGGGTCTTTCTGCGGGTCGACGACCTCGTAGCTGACGCGGGGGGAGGCGAACTGGTACTCCTTCATCAGGTTCTCGAACTGCTCGGCGCCGGCGCGGTTCTCGAAGAAGGCCACCACCTCCACGTCCCGGTCCAGGTTGGAGGCCACCTTGAGGGACTGGTCCGAGAGGCTGAAGAGGTTGTTCTCGCTCAGGTCCCAGCGCTCGTGGTGGCGGTAGTTCAGGAAGTTGAGCAGGACCAGGATGCCCACCACCAGCAGCAGCGAGAGCAGCGCCGCCCCGCCCTTCTTGCCGCCGCGCGTCCCCAGCGCCTCGATCAGCGTGGGGAGCTGCGCCGCCAGGTAGACGCCGATCAGGATCAGGCCGCCGTAGACCCCGATCTGCACCCAGACGTTCCACAGGTCCAGGAAATAGGAGAGCAGCATGCTGATCAGAAAGAGCAGGCCGCCGACGAAGCCCAGGTTGTCCAGAATCTTCCTCACCACGTCACTGCCTCCATTTCACCGAATCGAGAGACACCCCGGTCAGGTAGAGTCCCAGGGCGATGAAGCTCAGGTAGAAGACGACGTTCTGGCTGTCCAGGATGCCGCGGGTGAAGTCGTCGTAGTGATTGAGCACCGAGAGGTATTTCAGGATCTCGTTGACCGCCGAGGTGGCCGCCCCCGCCTGGGCGTCCAGCACCCAGAGCGTGAGAAAGATCCCGAAGGTCAGCACCGCGGCCACGATCTGGTTCTCCGTCATCGAGGAGATGAACAGCCCCAGCGCCACCAGCGCCCCTCCCAGCAGAAAGGCCCCCGCCACTCCCACGAAGATCGGGCCCACCGGCGGCCTGGGGTCGCTGTACACGTACAGGATCGTGAGGTAGATGAAGGAGGGGAGCAGCATCACCACCAGCACGGTCATCACCGCCGCGAACTTGCCCAGGATCAGCTGCCAGTTCTCGAGAGGCGAGGTGAACAGCAACTCGATCGTGCCGCGCCGCTTCTCTTCGGCGAACACTCCCATGGTGATCATGGGGATCACGAAGAGCATGAAGGTGCTCAGGATGCCGAAATAGTTGCGCATGATCAGCCCCGCCACGTCCACGGGGACGGGTCCCCCCCCGAACTGGGCCGACTGCAGCGCCATCCGCTGCGCCTGCAGGATGGCGCCCTCGAAGATGATGAAGAAAAAGAAGCCCGTCAGCCCGATGAAAACGAACAGCACCACGTAGGCGATCGGGCTGATGAACAGCGTGTGCAGGTCCTTGCGCAGGATGGCCAGGAAGTTTCTCATGCGGCTTCGCCTCCCGTCTCGTCCTCGGTCTCGTCCTCGGCTGTGGTCTCGGCGGGGGCCGGTGCGGGAGCCTCGTCGGCCGCGGGCTCCGCCTGGCGGGGCTCTTCGGTGGTCAGCTCGACGAAGACCTCTTCCAGGGACATGGTCTTGCGCTCCAGCCGGTACAGCTCCAGGCCGGCGTCGATCACCGAGCGGGCCAGCAGCGGCCGCAGATCCTGGCTGCCGCTGACGGTCACCGTCAGCTCGTGGCGGCCGTCGCCGCGCCTCTCCCGGGCCACGTTGTCGACGTGCTCGAGCGACTCCAGCATGGAGAGCAGCGAGGCGACCTGCTCGCCGTTCCCGGGGGCGCCCACTATCAGCTCCACCCGGGCGGCGGCCTGGCCGCGGCTGCCCAGGTTCTCGG
>JBFGHG010000357.1:0-4607 GCA_041578395.1 Acidobacteriota bacterium | reverse complement strand
GGGCCGGCAAAGGCGTGGGCAGCAAGATCGGCGGCCTGGCCGCGGTGGTGGAGGAGCTCCCGGCGGAGTTGCAGGCGGCGGCTCAGCGCCAGGGGATCGACCTCGAAATCGAAGTACTCTCCCCCTGCTTCGCGCACTACGAGCGGGGCGGACGCGGCCTGAAGCCGACCGGCCAGACCGTGACGGCCCGGCTGGACGGCCACGAATTCCCCTTCGAGGTCTACCGCGCCCCCTCGCCGGACCGCGCGAGCAAGCTGATCTACTTCTGGGACGAGGGCCAGCTGCACTGGACCCGCGCGCGGGCCATCTACCCGGAGGACCCGGCCCTGGGACTGCGCCTGTACGCCTCCCTCTCCCAGGCCATGGCCGCCTACATCGCCGCCGGGGACTTCGACACCATCCACGCTCACGACTACCACGTGGGGCTGATCCCCTTCTACCTCCCCGAGGAGGTGCTGCGCCGGGTGCCGTTTCACTTCACGGTGCACAACGCCACCTATCAGGGGACCTGCTGGGTGGGGGGCGCCGGCTACCAGACGCTCCGCTCCATCGGCCTGCCGGAGCACACGTTTCACGACTACTTCGACTACTTCGGCCACCTCAACCTGATGAAGGGGGTGGTGATCCGGACCCATCAATTGGGCGGCCGCGTGACCACGGTCAGCGGCGACCTGGACGGCAGCTGGGGCTACGCCGCCGAATTGCGGCGCAACCAGAGCGAGCTGCTCGCCCAGGCGCAGTCGCAGAAGGGCTGGGACCCGGTCCAGTCCGTGTACGTCCCCAACGGGCACCTGGACGTCTTCGAGAAGATCCCGGTGGCCGGCATCACCAACGGACTGGCCGACAAGAACCGGCCCGAGAAGATGCGCGAACTGTACGGCGTCTCGGTCCGCGCCATGCAGCGGCACAGCGATCAGGAGTTCTTCCGGCACCCCGAGGTGCGCGAGGAGATGTCGCGCCGCAACCACCGCTTCGACGCCGGGCGCCTGGACGTCAAAGAGCGCCTCAAGAGGCTGCTGCACCTGGAGGCGTTCGGCAGTGAACCGGTCTGGGACCCCATCCTGCTCACCGCGGTGGGACGGCTGGTCGAGCAGAAGAACCTGGGCCTGGTTCTGGACGTCGCCGAGCGCGTGTTCGCCCACGACGCCGGCGCCAAGTTCGTGATCATGGCGTCCCCGCAGGGCAGCGAAGGGGTGGAGGTCCAGCGCGGCTTCCAGGCCCTGGCCGGCCGTTACCCCGACCGCTTCTACTACAGCTCCGCCTTCAACCACCCTCTGTCGCGACTGATCCTGGCCGGCGGAGACTTCTGCCTGATCCCCTCCCGCTTCGAGCCGTGCGGGTTGGTCGACTACGAGGCCTCGCTGCTCGGCAACGTCGTGATCGCGCGCCACACCGGCGGACTCCCCAAGGTGTCGCACTGCGCCTACCTCTACGAATGGCTCGACGTCGCCGACCACCGGGGGGAGGCGCAGGCCTTCTTCGCCAAGATCCGGGAGGCCCTGGACAACTACCGATACCGCCCGGAGCACCATCTGAAGACGGTCGCGCGGGCGATGGGCGTGGATGCGTCCTGGGCGCCGGCCGCCGACCGCTATCTGCAGCTGTACCGCTACGGGCAGCTGATGAAACGGTGGCAGGAGGCGCGCCGCGAGCTGACCGCGAAGTTCGTCGAGTCGCTGGGCGAGGACCGGGAGTTGTTCCGGGAGTTCCTGGCGCCGGGCGCCGCCCCCTACGCCGACCCCTCCAACTGGGCCCTGAAACGGGCGCTGGAAACAGCCCCGCCTTCCAGGCCCTGATTCCGGATCACGGGCAGCCCGTGCCAGCCGCAATCCGGATGGAAACCTCGCGCCGTAATGATCGATATGGGCGCTGGACAGGCATGCCCTCGCGGGTGTACCGTCCAGTAAAGCATCCCACAGACCCAAACCTGGAGAAGTCAAATGAAAAAGACTCTCTTCCTCCTGGCGGCATCCGCTGCGCTGGTTGCGTTGGGAGCCTGTCCGGGACCCTCGCCTGGTCCCGGACCGGGGCCCGGACCCGGCCCCGGGCCCTCTCCCGGCGTCGAAGTCCCCGGGCCGGCACCGATCGTGAACATGGTTCCCTCCGTGCTGAGCGGCGAGACGTTCCAGGACAGCGAACCCTTTCTGGCCGTCAACCCCTCCAATCCCAACCAGATGGTCGGCTCGGCCTTCACCATGAACCCGGCGGGACCGGCCAGTCCCACTGCTCCGATCTATTTCTCGCAGGACGGAGGCAACACCTGGGCGCTGAACAACACCGTGCCCAGCCAGGGCATCACGGGAGACATCTCCCCCGCCTTCGCCACCGGCAACCTCCACACCGGCATCCTGCGGCGGCCCGGCAACCTGCTGCTCAACGCCCTGCGCACGGCCCAGTTCGCCGCCCCGGTGCAAATGACCGT
Organism: Acidobacteriota bacterium; assembly: GCA_041578395.1. Lineage (GTDB taxonomy): Bacteria > Acidobacteriota > UBA6911 > RPQK01 > JANQFM01 > JBFGHG01. The sequence goes on along the minus strand of JBFGHG010000357.1, from coordinate 2,185 downwards.
GCAGGCCGCCCGCAGCCAGGTCGACCAGCCCTTCGTGGTCGCCCGCACCGCTGCAGGCAACGACCGGATCTACATCGGGAACAACGACTTCAACGTCCAGGCGGGGCGGACCGCCACCGTCGACGTCTCCTTCGACGGAGGCGCCAGCTTCGCGTCCCGGCGCATCGAGACCCGCAACACCGCCGGTCAGGACGGCCCTTCGATCCGTCCCGCGGTGGCGGACAACGGCACCGTCTACGCCGCCTACTTCGGCTGGCGCAACTTCGTCAACAACGTGGCCACCTCGGACGTGGTGGTGGTGCGCGACGACAACGCCGGCCAGGGCGCCAACGCCTTCCAGAACCTGGTCGGCAGTGACGGCCAGCCGGGCGTGCGGGTGGTGCAGGGGGTGCAGATCCCCTTCAGCAACGCCCCTACATTGGGCCAGGAGAGGATCGGCTCGACGCTGACGCTGGCCGTGCAGCCCAACGACTCGAGCCGGGTCTACGTGGCCTGGGCCGACCGCGTGAACAACGTCTACACGGTCCACCTGCGGGCTTCGCAGGACAGCGGCCAGACCTGGTCGGCACAGGACCTGCGGACGGTCCCCAACGCGACCTGCATCTCGCTGGCGGTCTCCTCCAACGGGACGGTGGGGTTCCTCTATCAGCAGGTGGAAAACAACCGCTGGCGCACCCATTTGGAGCAGAGCAACAACGGCTTCGCCAGCGTGACGCAGGACTCGGTGCTGGCCGACACGCCGGTCAACGTTCCCGCCGTTACCTTCCTCCCCTACATCGGGGACTACAACTACATGCTGGCGGTGGGAAACCAGTTCCGGGGCGTGTTTTCGGCCAGCAACCAGCCGGTGGCCGCCAACTTCCCGCAGGGAGCGGACTATCAGCGGGCCGTGAACTTCCAGACCCAGACCCTGCTGGACGGCCTGGGGGGCACGGTCGCCGTCTCGATCGACCCGTTCTACTTCAACCTCGCGGTGGTGAACTGAAGGGGCGGCACGGCGGGATTTCCGACCGCCGCCGGCGGGACATGCAACTCAGAGGCGAAAAAAGCAACATAGATCAGTGGAGCGTCCAATCATGAAAACAACGACTCCGATCCTGGTACTGGCCGCGGCGGCGTCGCTGGCGGTCTTCCCCCACTTGGAGGCGCAATCGCGGCAGGACCTGATGAAGTCCTCCGACATCGTCTTCTCCGGGAAGGTGGCCAAGACGAGCGCCTCCACCATGGAAGCCGTGGCGGCCGACTCGCAGTCGCTGGTGGTGGAGGTCGACGAGGTCTTCCGGAAACCCGCGGCGGTGATGCTGAAGGCGGGCGATGCAGTCACCGTCCGCAGCCAGTCGGCCGGCAGTCTGGCGGTGGGCACCGAGGCGGTCTTTTACACCAACGGCTGGATCTACGGCGCGAGCCTGGCCGTCGTGGAGGTGGGCCACGAGCTGCTCGCCCGGGAGTCGGTCGCCGCGCCCACCGAGGAGACGATGGAGCGAGCGCAGCAGCAGGCCGACGACGAGGCCCTCCAGGAGCGGATGGCCCAGGCGCAGATGGTCGTCATGGGGCAGGTGATGGAAGTGCGTCCCGTTCCGGCGCTGGAGTCCCGGGGCACCACCATGATCACTGAGCACAGCGCCGACTGGCACGAGGCCGTCATCGAGGTGAGGACGGCGCTCAAGGGCGCCCAGGAGGGGGACCGGGTGACCGTCCGCTTCCCCATGTCCCGTGACGTCCAGTGGTACTTCGCGCCCAAGTTCCAGGAAGGCCAGACGGGGACCTTCATCCTGCACCCCGACGAACTGGAGGGGCGAGGCGCCCTCACCGCGCCGCAGCAGACGGACGTGATGGATGCCGGCGAAGTGGAGCGCCTGCGGCGGCTGTTGAATCCTTGACAGTGTGGCGCGGGCATCCCTGCCCGTGATTCCCTTCCTGCAGACCCGGAATCACGGGGAAGGCCGTGCCACGAGTTTACCCTCGCTGCCGTCGGGCAGAGGCCAGCTCCCGACCACGCTCCACCCTGCTCGAGGCAGCACCCGCGCGATCTCCCCGCTCCACTCGGTCGTGAACGAGATCCCCTGCGCCCCGGTCTTGGCGACCAGGAAGTCGAAGCGCCGCAGCTCGGGAGCCGGCGGCGGAATCCACCCGGCCCGCCGCACCGGGATCGAACGCCCGCGGCGGACGGCCTCCAGCTGCAGCC
>JBFGHG010000356.1:0-4610 GCA_041578395.1 Acidobacteriota bacterium | reverse complement strand
CCCCGCCACCTAACTAATGCACCAGGGCCGAACCCGCTTCCTCTTCGATCAGCTGGTCCCGCTGCTCGGGGGTGAGCCAGCGGGCGCGGCTGCCGTCCGGGCCGCGGGAGACGTACAGCACCTGGTCGATGCTCTCGGCCACCGAGCGGAGATGGCTGATGACCGCCACCAGGCGACCCGACTCGGCCTGCTGGACCAGCGCATCGATGGCCTCCGCCAGCGCGTTGCCGTCCAGGCTGCCGAAACCCTCGTCCAGGAAGATCGCCTCCAGCCGCCCCCCCGCCCGGCCGGCCAGTTCCACCAGGCCCAGGGCCAGCGACAGGCTGGCCAGGAAGGTCTCGCCACCCGACAGGGTCTTGACGTCGCGCGCCTGCCCCGAGAGCCGGTCGACCACGTCGAAGTCGGCCGCAAAGCCGTAGCGCCCGTTGCTCATGCCCTCGAGCAGCTCCGAAGCAACCGCCAGCAGCGCCTGCTGCTTGCTCCGCACCACGTGCCCCACGAACTGGCCGTCGCTCAGCAGGCGATGCGTCTCCCGGAGGGCCTCCAGAAACGGCTTCGCCTTCGCGAGGCGCCCGTCCAGCTCCCGGGCCGGAGCGATCTGCCGCCGCGCATCCTCCAGCCGCCGCGAAACGGTCAGGGCGTCGGCGCGGGCCTCGACCAGGCGGTCCTCCAGCTCTTCGCGACTCCCCGCGCCCGCCGACTCCAGCATCGAGGCCACCTGCCGCTGCGCGTCCACCACCGCCTCCCGCAAACGGGCCTCTTCGGCGGCGGCGGCGGGCAACAGTTCCCCCAGCCGGGCGGCCAGCTCCTCCGCCCAGGCAGCCACTGCCGCCGCACGAGTCGTGTCGGGAAGTTCACCCGGCGCTTCGGCAGCCACCCGGGCCGAGAGGGCGGCCGCCGCGTCCCTGAGCCGTTGCAGCGAAAGCGAAGCCGAGCGGAGCGGAGTGTCCACGCGTTCCTCCTTTCGGCCTGCCAGCTGTTCGATCACCTGAAGCTCGACCTCGAGGCCGGCCCGGACCTCGGCCAGTTCGCGGCCGGCGGCTTCCAGCTCCTCTTTGCGCCGGGTCATCCGTGCCGCCGCTTCCACCAGGGAGGACTCGCGTAGGGCTTTGCCCGGGCGCAGTTTGGCCGGCAGAGCTTTCCAGACCGACTGCAGGCGCCGGCGGCGTTGGTCCAGGCTCGCAACCCCGCTCTCGACCGCCTCGGTCTCCAACTGCAGCGTACGCCGCGTCGTCTCGGCGGCCACCCGCGCATCCCCGGACTCCTTGCCGGCGGCTTCGGCCCGGGCGCGGCACTCGTCGTGATGCCGCTGGGCGGCCTCCGCCGATTCCTCCAGGGTCCGGAGGGCACCGTCGCCGCCGCCTGCCACGTACTCGGGCAGGACCTCCGTCAGGGCGGCCCGGCTCTGCTCGAGCCGCTCGCCGCAGCGAGCCAGCTCTTCGCGGCAGTTTTCGAGGTTCGCGAGAGCCGTGGCGACGCGCACCTGGGCCTCCGAATGCTCGTCCCGGACGAGGCGCTCGTCGCGGGCGGCCTGCTCGGCCTGCTCGGCCACCGCGTCCAGGTCGGCGGCGGGGGGCGGCTTCCATTTGGGAGGCAGCGCGCGCTGGCAGACCGGGCACGGATCGCCCGGAGAGCAGGTTTGCGAAGCATGAGCCGCAGCGTTGGCGCGGCGGCTCGACTCGAGCGCCTGCTGGCGGCGGAGGGACTCTTCTTTCTGTTCGGCCCGCCGGCGGGCCAGCTGGTCCACCGCCTGATTGGCCTGCTCCTTCTCCTGCTCCAGCTTCGCCGCCCGCTGCTGCAGCGAAGCCAGCCGCTTCTCTTCGTCGCGAACCTTGGCCCAGCGTTCCCTGGCCTGCTGACACTGCTTGCCGAGTGACGCCAGCCGGAGAGCCGCTTCCTCGAAGCGAAGGCCGGCCTGGGCCGCTTCCTGCTCCAGCTGCTGGGCGGACTCGCCCGCCGCGTCCAGTTCCGACTGCAGCCGCTGCAGCCGGCCGCGGCGGATCTCGAGGGCCTCGCTCTCTTCCCCCGTGCGCCCCAGCTCGGCCGCCAGCTGCTCGAGTTCCTTGCCGGCCGCCGACAGGTGTGCCAAACCCAGTCCCGCGTCCTCCGCCCGAGCGATCACCTTCTCCAGTTCGTCCCGGCGCCTTTCCAGCTTTCGGCGCGTCCCGGCCCGCTGCTCGAGCCGCTCTTCGAGTTCGGCCTGGGAGGCCGCCACCGCCCGCAGCCGGGCCCGCACTTCGGCCAGATCCACCCGAGCCATGGCCTGGCGCGCATCGCGCAATTCAGCCAGCAGCAGGCCGTGGGTCTCCCCCTCGGAGAGGGCCTGGCGGCAGCCTTCGAAGGAGCGGGTGAGACGAGCGACCTGCTCTTCGACCGCCGCTCGTTCTCGCTCCGCCCGGGCCGCGTCCGCCTGCGGGTCTTGCAGCAGTCCCGCGCGGGTCAGCCGCAATGCTTCGAGGCGCGGGCCCAGCTCCTCCAGCAGACCCGCGGCCCGGCGGCGGGCCTCCTCCAGCTGGTCCAGCCGGAAGATCCCCTTGAGGATATGGGTCCGCTGACCCGCACTCGCCTGCAGCAGCATCTGAAACCGTCCCTGGGGCAGAACCACGCAGCGCAGGAAGGTGTCGTAGTCCAGGCCCACCAGACGCTCGACCCGCCGGTCGACCTCTCGCTTCCCCTCCCAGCTGCGCCGATCGTCCAGCCGCTGCAGCCGGTGCACCGCGGGCGGATAGCTCCCTTCGGACGTGGAGCGCGTCACCCGCCAGAGCCGCTGCTCGGCCTCGAACTCCAACTGGACGCTCAGGGTGCCGGCGCCGGTGGAAATCAGGCCCTTGACGCTCTTCTCCCAGGTGCAGTAGCCGTACAGCGCCACACACAGAGCTTCGAGGATGGAGGACTTCCCCGCCCCCGTGTCTCCCAGCACGGCCACCAGCCCTGCGCCGGAAAAGTCGATCTCCTCGACCCGGCGGTAGCTGCGCAGGCCCTCGATTCGCAGTTTGAGGGGCCTCATGCCGATTCCATCGCCAGCTCGAGTTCCGGCTCGGCCTCCTCCGCGGGCAGGCCGAACGATTCGACCTCCTCGAAGCCGGGCGGCTCCTCGTCGCGGACCGAGGCCAGCAGCACAGCGAAGATCTCGCTCACCCGGGCGGCCGAGCCGGTCCGGGTGCCGTGCTCGGCCAGGTAGTCTTCGAAGAGTTCCTCCAGGCCGGGTTCGCGCGCGCCGCCGGCCCGCGTGGTCACCACCTCGAGCTGATGCTCGCGGCAGACCTCGCGCACCTGCAACACCGTGGCTTCGGGAATCAGCTGTCTCACGCGCCCGGACAGATCAGCCTCCGGCTGCTGGGTGTGAATCGTCACCAGGCAGAGCTGGTTGCCGAACGCCGCCTCCTCCTCGGCGAGCTGCTCGAGCGTGCCTTCGAACCGCCGCAGCCTCCGCCCCGAAGTGAGCGGACGCGGTTCGATGCGGGCCGGTTCGCCCGGCTCCGCCTGGACGATCACCACCTCCTTGGCCTCGTCGACTTCGCCGAAATCCAGCTGCAGCGGCGATCCCGCGTACCGTCCCGGCGTGGTGCCCGGCAGGGCCTGCGGCCGGTGGATGTGCCCGAAGGCGGCGTAGGAGACCTGGGGGACGTGCTCCAGACGCGAGGCGTAGTGGGCCGAGACGTGGATCTGCCGTTCGCTGCCGGAAAAGCGCGCGCCCGCCACGTGCAGGTGGGCGGCGCTCAGCAGCACGTCGCGCGCCGGGTCGTACCCGTCCAGCAGGCCTTCGAGGAGCGTCTCCTGGATGGCGCCGACCCGATCGGCGTAGCGTGCGCTCCACGTCTTGGGGTCTTCGAAGGCCTCCACGACCCGGTTGGCGTGTACGAACGGGAGCACCGCCAGCCGCGCCCGCCGGCCGCCCGACACCGGGAAGTCGAGCACGCCGCCGTCGCGCGGCAGCCGGGGCCGGTCGACGAAGTGCAGCCGGCTGCCCTGCGCCTGCAACTGGTGGAAGATCCGGAAGAGAGCGCGCGAATCGTGGTTGCCCGCCACCACCACCACCGGGGCCAGCGCGGCCAGTTCCTGCAACGCCCACAAGCCCAGCTGCATGTCCGCGTAGGCGGGCCGCACGCCGTCGAAGAGGTCTCCGGCGTGGACCACGAGGTCGGGTTTTTCCTCCCGGGCCAGCTGGACGATCTCCTGCAGGACCTCCTCGTGATCGGAGGCCCGCGAGCAGCCGTACGTGCTGCGGCCCAGGTGCCAGTCCGAGACGTGCAAGAGTTTCATCAGACCCCCTCGAAGACCTCTTCCTGCTGGCGGGCGGACCGCTGCCGCCGTCCTTCCGCCACGTTGGTCGCGAAGGCCGGAAAGGGAAAGCGCAGCGGGATGGGCGCCGGGATCAGCGGCTGGTCCAGCACCATGGTCCCGGGCAGGAAACGGGCCGCCCGCTCCCGCAGTTCAGCCGACAGGAAGCGGTACTGCGAGGCCTCGCCCGCGTCCAGCCTCCCGGCCACCTTCAGGGCCGCGTTGCGGATCAGGTTGCCGTCCACGTCCGCGGCGCTCTGCTGCGCGCCGATCAGCAGCACTCCCAGGCTGCGGCCCCGGGCAGCGATGTCCACCAGCACGTCCTTGAT
>JBFGHG010000355.1:0-4617 GCA_041578395.1 Acidobacteriota bacterium | reverse complement strand
TCTTTCGCTGCTTGACGGCCGATTCAAAACTCCGGTCGATACCGCGCAGAGCAATGTGAAGGGGAATCCCCGAGTCTTTCCAGAGTTCAATCAAACACCAGTCGAGCGGGGAAACGAGCAAACTCTTGCCCCGTTTCCGAATAAAGTGTTCCTCGACCTCTGTGAAGTAGTTGAAGTAATTGATCTGCTCTTGCATTGGAAACAGCCTGCGTCTAGTTCTTTTCTCGTTCGTTCCGAGTGCGTTCGTGGTAGAGGCGCAGGCCGTACAGCATCAGGTCGTCCTCCACCCGGTCGATGCCCCGCGCCTCGGCCGCGATCAGGCGGGCGAACCCTCCCGTGGCCACCACCAGCGCCGGGCCCAGCTGCAGCTGCATTCGCTCCAGGATGCCCTCCACCAGCGCCACGTAGCCGTAATAGAGCCCCGACTGCAGGGAACCGACCGTGGAGCGTCCGATCACGGCCTCCGGCTTGCGGATCTCGATGCGGGGCAGGCGGGCGGCCCGGGCCACCAGCGCCTCGGCCGAGATCCCCATGCCGGGGGCGATCACGCCGCCCAGGTATTCCCGCTCGGCGGAAACGGCGTCGAAGGTGGTGGCCGTGCCGAAGTCGACCACGATGGCCGCCCCGGGGGTCATCTCCATCACGGCCAGCGCGGTCACGATGCGGTCCGCTCCCACGTCGGCCACCGGCTGGTAGCGGATGGGGATCAGCTGCTGCGCCTCGGGTCGGACGAACTCCGGGTCGATGCCGAAGCTGCGGCGGCAGAAGTCGGTGAAGGCTTCGTTCAGGGGCGGCACCACGGAGGAGATCACCACGGCCCGCACGGCCGAGCGCGGCACCTCCGAGGAGCGGAACAGGGCCCGGCACAGGACGGCGTATTCGTCGGCGGTCTGTTCCCGGCGGGTGGCGACCCGCCAGGAGTGGGCCAGCCGCTCGCCGTCGAACAACCCCAGCACGATGTTGGTGTTTCCGATGTCGACCACCAGCAGCATCTGGTTCACCTCGCCTCAGTGCCGGAAATGCCGGACGCCGGTCAGGACCATGGCCATCTCGTGCTCGTCGGCGGCCTCGACCACTTCGGCGTCGCGGACCGAGCCCCCCGGCTGGATCACGGCCTCGACGCCGGCGTCGGCCGCTCCGTCCACCCCGTCACGGAAGGGGAAGAAGGCGTCGCTGGCCAGCACCGAACCGTCCAGCGGCAGGACCGCCTTGCGGGCCGCCAGCCGGACCGAGTCGACGCGGCTCATCTGCCCGGCGCCGATCCCCACCGTCTGCTGCCGGTGAGCCAGCACGATAGCATTGGATTTGACGTGCTTGCAGACCTTCCAGGCGAAGAGCAGGTCTTCCCACTCGCGACTGGAGGGCTGGCGGCGGCTGGCCACCTTCAGGCCTTCCTGCTCGAGGTAGTAGCGGTCGCGGTCCTGCACCAGGAAGCCCCCCGAGATCGAGCGGACATCCAGCTCGCCGCCGCCTTCCAGCTCCAAGTCCATTTCCATCACGCGCAGGTTCTTCTTGGCGGTCAGCGCCTCCAGCGCAGCCGCCTCGTACCCCGGCGCGATCACCGCCTCCACGAACAGCTCCCGCAGCTGCCGGGCGGCGGCCTCGTCCAGCCGGCGGTTGAAGGCCACGATGGAGCCGAACGCCGAGACCGGGTCGCAGGCGCGGGCCCGCTCGAAGGCTTCCGCGCTGGTGTCGCCCACGGCGGCGCCGCAGGGATTGGTGTGCTTGACGATGGCGCAGAAAGGCTGGTCGAATTCCAGGGCCAGCCGCCAGGCCGAGTCCAGGTCGAGCAGGTTGTTGAAGGAGAGTTCCTTGCCCTGGTGCTGGCGGGCCGCGGCCACGCCGCCTTCCTGGACCGAGGACCGGTACAAGCCGCCGCGCTGATGCGGGTTCTCCCCGTAGCGGAGGGCGGCCGCCAGGCGCAGGTCCAGAGAGATGGCCGGCGGCAGCCCGTCGGATGGGCCCGCCAGCGCTTCCAGCCACGCCGTGACGGCCAGGTCGTACTCCGCCGTGTGGCGGAAGGCCTTGCGGGCCAGTTCCAGACGGGTTTCCGGCCGCGTCCGCCGGTGCAGCGAAATCAGCTCCGCCTCGATGCGGGGGTAGTCGGCCGGGTCCACCACCACCGTCACCGAGGGGTGGTTCTTGGCTGCGGCCCGCAGCAGGGCGGGTCCCCCGATGTCGATCTGCTCGAGGGCCTCCTCGGGCGCCACCCGGCCGCGGGCGACGGTCTCTCGGAAGGGGTAGAGGTTGACGGCCACCAGCGAAATGGGGCCGATGCCGTGCTGCTCGAGGGTGCGCATGTCCGCCCGGGAGCTGCGGCGGGCCAGGATGCCGCCGTGGATGCGCGGGTGCAGACTCTTGACGCGCCCCTCCAGGATCTCCGGAAAGCCGGTCAGCTCCGAGACTTCCTCCACCTGCACGCCGTGCTCGCGCAGGTGCCGGGCCGTGCCCCCGGTGGAGATCAGACGCACCTTCAAATCGGCCAGGCGCCGGGCGAAGGGTAGCAGCCCCGTCTTGTCCGACACGCTCAGCAGTGCACTGTCCACCCGATCGGTTTCCGCCATCAGGTCTAGCTTATAATGACACCGTGACAACGGTGGCCGAGATCCTGCGCAGCATTCCCTCCGTCTCGCGCGTGCTGGAACGGCCCGGCGTCGAGGACCTGCTCGAGCGCTTCCCGCGAAAGCTGGTGGTGGAGGAGGTCCAGCGGCAGCTCGAACAGCTGCGTGAGCGGATTCAGGCGGGTTTCACCGATGCGGGTGAGCTGGAGGCGGACCTGGACGGCCTGCCCGCCGCGGTCGCCGAATCGCTGCACGACCGGCTCTCCCCTTCCCTGCGTCCGGTGATCAACGCCACCGGCGTGTTGATCCACACCAACGCGGGCCGTGCGCCGCTGTCCGAGGAGGCGGCCGCCGCCATGAGCCGCCTGGCCACGTCCTATTCCAACCTCGAATACGACCTCGAAGCGGGCCGCCGGGGCCGACGCGACCAGCACTTCGAGGCCCGCGCCGTCCGGCTGCTGGGCTGCGAGGCCGCTGCGGTCTGCAACAACAACGCGGCGGCGCTCTTTCTGATCCTGGCGGCGCTGGCGCAGAGGAAAGAGGTGCTGGTCTCGCGCGGGCAGCTGGTGGAGATCGGCGGGTCGTTTCGCATCCCCGACATCCTGCGGGCGTCGGGAGCGGTACTGCGCGAGGTGGGGACGACCAACAAGACGCGGCTGTCGGACTACCGCAACGCCCTGGGGCCGGAGACCGGGTTGATCCTCGAAGTGCACTGGAGCAACTTCCGCATCATCGGCTTCACCGAGCAGGCCTCGACCGCCGAGCTGGCGGGCCTCGCGCTCGAGTCCGGGGTGCCGCTCGTGTCGGACATGGGCAGCGGCCTGCTCTTCGACGACGATCACCCGGCGCTGCGGCGGGAACCGAGTGTGACGGGTACGCTGCGAGACGGCGCCGACCTGGTCTGCTTCAGCGGCGACAAACTGCTGGGGGGGCCGCAGGCGGGTTTGATCGTGGGACGGAGGGAGCTGGTGGCTCGAATCCGCAAACACCCGCTGATGCGCGTGTTGAGGGTGGACAAGACTGGATACGCGGCGCTGGAGCACGTCCTGACCGAGTACGAACGAGGGAGTTTCCGCGAGACCGTTCCGATTCACCGCATGCTGCACGCCTCCGCCGAGAGCATCCGCGAACGGGCGCTGCATCTGGCCGAGCCTCTGATCGGAACGCCGCTGCACGTGGAGTTGGTCCCAGGATTCTCGCTGGCAGGCGGCGGGTCCGCTCCGGAGGAGCAGATCGACACCTGGCTTGTGTCGCTGTATCACAGGGATCTGTCTGCGAATCAGCTGGAAGAGCGGCTACGGCTGGACGACCCGCCCATTCTAACGAGGATCGAAGACGAGCGGGTGCTGCTGGACCTGCGCACGGTGTTTCCCGAGCAGGACGCGACTGTGGGCAAGGCTCTCGGTTCCATTTCGGAACGCCACCACGGCTAGTCGTGCCCGTATTTGGCCAGTTCCTCCCGAACCACCCGGCGAATCGTGCCTTCGAGCGGCTCGTGCCGGGATTCCATGAACTCCCGAAGCGACTGGTTGATCAGGGTCTGGTAGTTCGCCCCTCCGGCGGCATCGGCCTGCTCGCGGAACCACTCGAGCACGTCGTCGTCCAGCCGGATGGTGATCCGCGTCTTGCCCGGAGGAGGCTGGATCACCGGCCCCCGCCGGCCCTTGCGAAAATCATACTCTTTCTTCATGGAGCTGCCTGGTACTGCCTCCGCTCAATGCGGGTCGCTTTCCGGATCGAGATGACCCGGATTCGTTCGGCCCGCCAGGTGTAGCTGACGACGAGAACCCGTCCCAACGAGTCGAGGCCAATGGTAATCCACCGCCTCTCGTCGGCATGAGCATCGTCCACCGTCACCGCCCGCACATCTCCGAATACGGCATATGCGTCCGTGAACCGGACCCCGTGCTTCCTGAAGTTTGCCGCTGCCTTCCCGGGGTCCCATTCCAGCCTCACCATACAATTGTATGTACGGTAATGCACTTCGTCAACGTAAGAGACGCACTCAGCTGCCGGGCTGGTTGCTACGGATCGCCGGTTCCCCTTAAAAAGCGAC
>JBFGHG010000354.1:0-4625 GCA_041578395.1 Acidobacteriota bacterium | reverse complement strand
GGCTCGGTGCGCCGCGGCGCCTGGTTGGTGGAGGTGGCGAAGCGCGCATTCCCCCGGCCCCCGCGGCCGCCGCGGGCGGCGGGGAAGCGCAGGCCGGGCTTGTCGAAGTCGAACAGCACCTCGCCGCTGTCTCCGTCGCTGTCCACAGTCCCCACGGGGACTTCCACGACGAGGTCCTGGCCGTCCTTGCCGTGCCGCTTGCTGCCCTCGCCGTGGCCGCCACGCCCCGCCTTGAAGTGTTTCTTGTAGCGGAACGGCAGGAGGGTGGCCAGGTGGGGGTTGCTCTCGAGGACCACGTCGCCGCCGCGTCCCCCGTCCCCGCCGCTGGGCCCCCCGCGGGGGACGAACTTCTCGCGCCGGAAAGCCAGGCAGCCGTTGCCCCCGGCGCCGGCCTGCAGGTGGATCTTGACGTAGTCGATGAACATGCGGGGGTGGGACAGCCTTCCGGGCTGGGATCCGGAATCACGGGCAGGGATGCCCGTGCCACTGAGGTCCGGAGCCTGGACGGCGTCAGGCGGTGACGACGTGGACGAACTTGCCCTTGCGGCCCCGCTTCTGGAAACGGACGCGGCCCTCGGCGGTGGCGAACAGCGTGTCGTCCTTGCCACGGCCCACGTTTTCGCCCGGCTTGAAGGGCGTCCCGCGCTGCCGGACGAGGATCGATCCGGCCGTCACCAGCTGCCCGTCGAACCGCTTCACTCCCAGCCGCTTGGAATTGCTGTCGCGGCCGTTCTTCGAACTCCCGAGTCCCTTTTTGTGTGCCATGTGCTAGCCCTCGTCGCTCTCTTCGTCGCCCGCCTTCTTCTTGGCTTCAGCCTTGGGAGCCGCCTTCGCCTCTTTTTTCGGAGCCTCGGCCTTGGCTTTCTTCTTCGGAGCCTTGGCTTTGGCTTCGGTCTTCGGAGCCTCAGCCTTGGCTTCCTTCTTCGGAGCCTTGGCCTTGGCTTCCTGCTTCGGAGCTTCAGCAGCCTCCTTCGGCGCCTCGGCGCTGACTTCCTTCTTCGGCGCTTCGGCCTTCTTCGGAGCCTTGGCCTTGGTTTCCTTCTTCGGTGCTTCGGCCTTGGCTTCGGCTTCTCTCTTCGGAGCCGTGGCTTCGGCCGATTCCTTCGCCGGCTTCTCCGCCGCCTTCGCCTTGGCTTCCTTCTCGGCAGCCGCGGCCTTGGCCTTCCCGGCCGCTTCCTTCGGCTCCTCCTTCTTCGGTGCGGGCTTGGGTTTGGGCGCCGCCTCGGCCTCGGCCTTGGGCTTGCGGGCCACGCCCGGCACGTCGATCTGGTCGATTCTGACGCCCGTCAGATACTGACGGTGTCCCGCCTTGCGCCGGTACATCTTGCGCCGCTTGAACTTGAAGACGATGATCTTGTCGCCGCGCGTCTGCTCGACGATGGTCCCGGAGACCTTGGCTCCGTCCACGGCGGGCGAACCGACCCGGGGCGTGTCGCCACCCACGAAGAGCACCTGCTCGAACGCCACCGTCTCGCCCGCATCGCCTTCCAGGCGCTCCACGTCGATCCGGTCACCCTCTCTGACTCGATATTGTTTGCCACCCGTCTCGATGATTGCGTACAAGGCGGTCTCTCCTGTCTCGAAACCCCGGAGTCGTTCGTGGACGCACCGGGAGGGCCTAAAAACCACAAAGTATACCTAGGCCGGGGCGTTCGTGTCAAAAACCGTGGGGGAGCTGAGCACTCATCCAACGTCCTGGGATCGCTCCGTAGGACGCCAACCGCGATGCACCGGGCGTCAGTTCAGCCTTGGATTGGGCTGGGAGTCGCCTGCGCCTGCGCTGCCTCGCGGATTTGCAGCACCACATAAGCACCGTATATAGTGCCATTGATGCGGGCGGGCGTCGACACGAACGTGGTCTTTTCCGGGATCACCGACCCCAGCAGCGGTGCCGGTGGCGTCATTGCGGGTTGGCTGACGGGCCAGTTTTGCCCCTGCGTGTCGACTGCATTGGCGCTGGAGTATGAGGAGGTGCTCGGCGGGAAGTTGGGCGCACGCCGAGCCCTCCGAGCGCTGATCTTGCTGGGCGAGCTTCTACGCCACGCCGAGTACGTAGACATTCTCGTCGCGACACGCCCATTTCGTGACCCCGATGACGATTTCGTGATCGACTGCGCCTTCAACGCGGGGGCAGTGATCGTGACCGAAAACCTCAGGGACTTTCGTGGAGTGGAGGAGAGCGTTGGAGTACGGGTGCTCACACCGCGAAGGTTCCTCGCCGAGTTAACGGAGGCATGACATGGCAAGATTGACTGTGAGGCTGCCGGACTCCTTGCACCGAGTCCTCGAGCAACGCGCGGAGGCCGAGGGCGTTTCCAAGAACCAGTACATCGTCTACGCGCTGTCACAGGTGACGGCTGTGAAGACGGTCGCGGCTCAGCGAACAGCGTACTCCGACCTGCTGGAGCGCTTGGAGCAGCTTGCCGGCAAGGGCTCTGGGAAGAGGGCCGCAGAGCGTTTCCTGAGTGCACGCGCAGCCGGCGAGGAGTTTCTTCCGGCGGAAGCCCCCCGGAGCCGAGGCGGCCAGGCGAAAGGGAAGGCCACGGTGCCGGGCAAGTCGAGGGCACGATCGCGGAAGTAGCCCTCGCTCCTGAACCGCCTGCCTCGCAGCCCCACGGATTGCCACTCCAGCTGCAAACGGCGCGGATCACCCACTCTCAGGCTTTGGTGCGCGTCGGATTGCAGTCTAACCTCAGTTTTTCAGGTTTCAGAACAACCCGCTTCCTGAGTTTACTCCCAGCCAAAACGTCCCACCGATTCTGGTTTTGCCCGTCTCGAGAGCACAACTCGGGGTTCGGTAGTGAATCGTCTTCATTGTCATTGGGCTACGAGTCCCCGGAAGGCAATTTTCTCGAGACTGTAGCTCGTTTCCGGGCGGGACCCCGATGCCGTCCGACTCTCGAGGCCAAGCCCGATCCGCGGATCTTGGCTCGTCAATAGTAGAACCCGAGCAGGTTCCAATGGTGCAGCCACAGCAGAAACACCACTCCCGCCAGTACCACCACACTGAAGTGCAGCCGCTTGGCCAGCCCCCAGTAGCGCTTCTTCCAGGAGACGGCGGCCCAGAGTAGCGACACGGCGAGCAGCGCCGCCGCCACCAGCGGAAGCACCAGCGACACCTCCAGCATCCGGGGGACGGCGTAGGCGATCTCGGAGGGTTCGCGGAGGGAATACGCCAGGCCGGCCAGAAACAGCAGAAACAGAGCGCTGGTCGCCCACCCGAAGATGGTCGCGGCCCGGGCCGGGGGCGGCGAACCCTCTTTGCCCCGCCGCCACCGCGACCAGGCACCGAAGGGCCAGGCCAGCAGGGCCGTCAGGAACAGCGCGGCGCACGCCCCCAGCACCGCCAGTTGCACTGTCGAATTCTCCCAGGCCGGGATCCGCTCCAGCGCGATCGGAAAGGCCGAGGGGAACAGGTGCGTCACCTCCCCCTGGTCGTTGGCTCGAAACACCAGCAGGTTGGGGCCGTCGACCTCGCGGAACACCAGTGGTTCGACCAGGCGCCAGCGGGTCGGCTCCCCCTGCCCCTGCGTCACCAGCAGACCGTCCCGGCTGTCGACGTTCAGCTCCGAGGCCAGTGCCCCCAGCTTGGCCAGCGTCGAGTGCGAATAGCGCAAGACGCGGTAGGTCCCCGCCACCCGGCCGGCCTGGGTTTCGAAGTCGGCCGCGGGTTCGGTGACATCCGCCTCCTCGACCGGAAAGTAGCGGTCCAGGAAGGCGTCCAGCAGCTGGCTTCGCGCCGCCGTGCCCTTGCGGCTGTTGTAGGAGACGAACAGCCCCAGGCCGTGCTCCGGCAACAGCATCAGCTGGGTGTGGAAGTCCATGGTGTCCCCGCCGTGCCCGAAGATGCGCTGACCGTTGCGGTTCATCTCGTAAAACCCGTGCAGCCAGCCGGGCACTCCCGGTTCGTGGGCGAACAGCAGGCTGTGCATGCGGTGAGCGGTCTCCGGCTGCAGGATCCGATCGGGCCCGTACGCCCCTCCCTGCAGGTGGGCGATCATGAAGCGCGCCATGTCGGCGGCCGACGACGAGGCGGAGCCGGCCGGGGCCAGCGGGATCATCTCGAACTCCTGGGCCTGAAACCGCCCGTCCCCCCAGCTGTAGCCCCTGGACAGGTCCGCCGCCAGGTGCACCGGCACCGGCTGGCGGAAGGTGGTGTGTTCCATCCCCAGGGGCCGCAGGATGTTCGTCTCCACGTAGTCGTCGAAGGACAGGCCGGACACCTGTTCCACGACGTAGCCCGCCATCCCGGTCCCGTGATTCGAATAGGAGCTGAGCCGCCCCGGCGGCCGCACGCGCGCCGGCATCTCCTCGGTCAGGATCTCGGCCAGCGGCCGCAGCCGGTCGGCGGAACGGGCGAACAGGCCGATGACGTGGTCCTCGAAGCCGGGCGTGTGCGTCATCAGGTGCGCCAGCGTGACGGGTTCAGGGTAGGTCGGCGGGATCTGGAAGTCCTTCAGATAGCCGTTGAGGTCGGCGTCCAGGTCGACTTTGCCCTGCTCCACCAACTGCATCACGGCCGTCCAGGTGAACAGCTTGGCGACCGACCCGACTCGAAACAGCGTCCGCTCCGGGTCCACCTTCCGCCGGGCCTCGACGTCGGCCCAGCCGTACCCCTTGGCCAG